>DATMIN010000489.1:0-11216 GCA_035554275.1 Burkholderiaceae bacterium | reverse complement strand
TGCCGCTGCTGGCGACGACGCTGATCCAGCCGGGGGAGACGGAGCCGATGAACGAGCCGCGCGAGATCCGCGAGCACTATCAGAAGCTGATCCACGCCGTGATCGACGCCGGCGCCTGCCCGATGCAGCCGACGACGGTGGTCGATCTGACGGGCGACACGCCGGTGCTGGTGCGCAAGGGGCGCGGCGACGGCGCGCTGCTCGGCTTGATCGAAGCCGTGGAGAGTTGAGCGGCGTTCCGCCCGCCGCGCTTCGCGCGGGCCTACGCGCGCTCAATGCGCGCGCAGGCACTGTGGTTGTGACGCGAGCGCCCAACCCAGCCCGGGCGTTCCGCCCGCCGCGCTTCGCGCGGGCCTACGCGCGCTCAATGCGCGCGCAGGCGCTGTGGTTGTGAATCGATTCGAAGTTTTCGACGTCGACGATGTAGCGACCGACGCGCGGGTCGGCATTCAGCCGCAGGGCCACATCGCGCACCAAATCCTCGACGAACTTGGGGTTCTCGTAGGCGCGCTCGGTCACCCACTTTTCATCGGCGCGCTTGAGCATCGGCCAGATCTCGCTGGAGGCGGAATCCTCGGCGAAGCGGACCAGCTCGGTCCAGGCGATGTCGTCGAGCAGTTCCACGCAAACCGTGACGTGCGAGCGCTGGTTGTGCGCGCCGTAGTCGGAGATCTCCTTCGAGCATGGGCACAGCGACTTCACCGGCACGACGACCTCGGCCCAGACGGTCGTCGAGACCGTCTTGTCATTCGCTGTCGTCTGGCCGGCCTCGGCCTCAGCGATCCAGCGGCCCTGGTACTCGAGCAGGCTCTGCACGCCGCTGACCGGCGCGCGCTTGCGCAGGAAGAACGGGAAGCTCGCGTCGATGCGGCCCGCGCTCGCGTGCAGCCGCTCGAGCATCGCGGCCATCTCGGCCTTCAGCGTGGCGGCATCGAGCGGGCGGTCGAGCGCGTCGAGCCACGCCACGAAGCGCGACATGTGCGTGCCCTTCTGCTCGGCCGGCAGCGCCACGTCGAGCGACCACAGCGCGACGGTGGGCGCCACCGCGCCGCCGATGCGCAGCTGCAGCGGGTAGCGCACGCTCTTCACGCCGACGTGCTGGATCGCCAGATGGCGCTCGTCGCGCTCGCTTTGCGTGTCGGGGATGTGCAGCGCGTCTTTCAGGTTGCTCATGGGTTTCATCTCGTCACCAGGCGACAGCATGCCAGCATTGCGCGGCGCGCATGGCGGCACGGCCTTGAAGGCTGCGTTCGACGCGCTTCAACGCGTGCCGGCCGCGCGCACCAGCGCGGGCCGCGCGCCGAAGCGCTTCAGGATCGACAGCTCGATGCCGGCCGCATCGAGCCCGCACATCGCCATCAGCTTGGCCGGGTCGCCGTGCTCGATGAACTGGTCGGGCAAGCCGAGCGCGAGCACCGGCATCTCGATGCCCGAGGCGGCCAGCAGCTCCTGCACCGCGCTGCCGGCGCCGCCCTTCACGCAGCCGTCTTCGACGGTCACGATCGCGTCGTGGCTGGCGGCGAGCTCGAGCACCAGCGCCTCGTCGAGCGGCTTGGCGAAGCGCATGTTGGCGACCGTGGCGTCGATCCGCTCGGCGACGGCGAGCGCCGGGTAGAGCAGCGTGCCGAACGCGAGGATCGCCACGCGCGGCCCGCCGTTGGCCGGGGCACGCGCGATCCGGCGCCGCACCTCGCCCTGGCCGAACGGCCACTCGGGCAGGTCGTCGGGCGCGCTCGCCGCCACCACGCCGGCGCCGGCGCCGCGCGGGTACCGCACCGCGACCGGGCCGTTGTGGCGGAACGCGGTGGTCAGCGCGGCGCGGCACTCGCGCTCGTCGGCCGGCGTCAGCAGCGCCATGTTCGGGATGCAGCGCAGGTACGCGATGTCGTAGTTGCCGGCGTGCGTCGCACCGTCGGCACCGACGAGGCCGGCGCGGTCGAGCGCGAACACGACCGGCAGGTTCTGGATCGCCACGTCGTGGATCAGCTGGTCGTAGGCACGCTGCAGGAAGGTCGAGTAGATCGCGACGACCGGCTTCAGCCCTTCGCACGCAAGGCCGGCCGCAAACGTGACGGCGTGCTGCTCGGCGATGCCGACATCGTGGTAGCGCTTCGGGAAGCGCCGCTCGAATTCGACCATGCCCGAGCCCTCGCGCATCGCCGGCGTGATGCCGATGAGGCGCTCGTCGGCCGCGGCCATGTCGCACAGCCAGCTGCCGAACACCTGCGTGAACGTCGGCTTCGGCGGCGTGGCCGGCTTGACCAGGCCCACCGCCGGGTCGAACTTGCCGGGCCCGTGGTAGTTGACCGGGTCGGCCTCGGCGAGCTTGTAGCCCATGCCCTTCTTCGTAACGACGTGCAGGAACTGCGGGCCCTTCAGCTGGCGCAGGTTCTCGAGCGTCGGGATCAGCGAGTCGAGGTCGTGGCCGTCGATCGGGCCGACGTAGTTGAAGCCGAATTCCTCGAAGATCGTGCCGGGCACGACCATGCCCTTGGCGTGCTCCTCGAAGCGCTTGGCCAGCTCGAACAGCGGCGGCGCGTTCTTCAGCACGGTCTTGGCGGTGTCGCGCGCGGTCGCGTAGAACTTGCCGCTCATCAGGCGCGCCAGATGGCGGTTGAGCGCACCCACCGGCGGCGAGATCGACATGTCGTTGTCGTTCAGCACGACCAGCATGTCGGCGTGCCCGCCGTTGTGCAGATAGCCGGCGTTGTTCATCGCCTCGAACGCCATGCCGGCGCTCATCGCGCCGTCGCCGATGATCGCGACGGCCTTGCGGTCCTCGCCCTTCAGGCGCGCCGCCACGGCCATGCCGAGCGCGGCCGAGATCGAGGTCGACGAGTGCGCGGTGCCGAACGCGTCGTACTCGCTTTCGTCGCGGCGCGGGAAGCCCGAGATGCCGCCGAGTTGGCGCAGCGACCCCATGCGCTCGCGCCGCCCGGTCAGGATCTTGTGCGGGTAGGTCTGGTGGCCCACGTCCCACACCAGCCGGTCGTACGGCGTGTCGAACACGGCGTGCAGCGCGATCGTCAGCTCGACGGTGCCGAGGTTGCTCGACAGGTGGCCGCCGGTCTGCGACACGCTCTGCACGACGAAGTCGCGCAGTTCGATGGCGAGCTGCTTCAGCTCGGCACGCGACAGCAGGCGGATGTCGGCCGGGCCGGCGATGGTCTCGAGAAGCGCGTGGTCCATGGGGCTCAATTGTCGCGTTCCACGACCTTGTCGGCGAGCAGGCTCAGCCAGGCCGCGTCGGGCAGGCCGCTGCGGGCGAGCGCCGCCTGCGCCTTGTCGCGCAGTTCGTTGGCGTGGCGGCGTGCGGCGTCGAGGCCGAGCACGGTGACGTAGGTCGGCTTGTTGTTGTCGAGATCCTTGCCGGCGGTCTTGCCGAGCGTCGCGGAGGCCTGGGTCACGTCGAGGATGTCGTCGACGACCTGGAACGCGAGGCCGAGCGCGTCGCCGTAGTCGGCCAGTGCGGCCCACTGCGCCGGCGTGCACGCGCCGCAGGCGGCGCCCATCAGCACGCTGGCCTGCAGCAGCGCGCCGGTCTTGCGGTGGTGCATGTCGCGCAGCGCCTGTTCGCCGAGCGGCCGGCCGATGCTGGCGAGATCGATCGCTTGGCCGCCGGCCATGCCGGCGTGGCCGGCCGAGCGCGCGAGCAGCGCGCACAGGCGCGCCTGCAGCGCCGGAGCGACCGCGCCGTCGTCGTCGGGCGTCAACACCTCGAACGCGAGCGCCTGCATCGCGTCGCCGGCGAGCATCGCCCGGGCCTCGCCGTACTGGACGTGCACGGTCGGCTTGCCGCGGCGCAGCACGTCGTTGTCCATGCACGGCATGTCGTCGTGCACCAGCGAATACGCATGGATCAGCTCAACCGCGCAGGCCGCGCGCATCGCCGCCTCGGGCGCGCCGTGCACCGCCTGCGCGGCGGCCAGCACGAGCAGCGGGCGCACGCGCTTGCCGCCGTCGAGCACGCCGTAGCGCATCACGAGGCCGAGGCCGGCCGGCGCATCGGACGGCACCCAGGCCTGCAGCGCGCTCTCGACCGCGTCGACCTCGCGGCGCATCCAGGCGTCGAAATCGGCCAGCTTCATGGGGCGGAGCTGGCGTCGCGCGGCGGCGCGGCGAGCGGGCGCAGCTGGCCGTCTTCGAGCACCTTGACCTGCTGCTCGACCACGTCGAGCCGGCCGCGGCAGAAGTTCAGCAGCTCGGCGCCGCGCTGGTAGCTCTCGAGCAGCCGGTCGAGCGGCAACTGGCCGGCTTCCATCGCGCTGACGAGCCGGTCCAGCTCGTCGAGTGCGTCTTCGTAGTTCTTGGGCGCGGCCGCCGGGGTGGAGGAACTTGCTTTTGCCATTACCGTATCGCGAAAGCCCGATTGTAGTCAGCCGGGTCGGCGCGGGCATCCGTCGGCCAGCCGATCCGTGTGCAGGCGTGACAGGGCGCCGCGGCCCGGCCGCTGCGCACCCCCCGGGTACAATCCGCGGCCTGATCCCGCTGGCGGGATCTTCGCCGGCCCGTCCCGGGTTTGACCCCGGCCATCGCGGGCCCCGCGCACAACCTTTCGGAGAACCGCCGGGATCATGTCCGACCTGAGCGTCCCTGTTGCCGCACTCGAGCGCGGCCGCTCTCAACTCTCGGTCAGCAGCTATTTCGACGACGGCCTGTTCCGGCGCGAGATGGCGGCCCTGTTCGCGCACCGCCCGCGCTACATCGGGCACGAGCTCGCGGTGCCCGAGGTCGGCGACTACCGTGCGCTGCCGCAGGAGGGCGAGGGCCGCGCGCTGGTGCGCACGCCCGACGGCGTCGAGCTGCTCTCGAACGTCTGCCGGCATCGCCAGGCGCTGATGCTGCGTGGCCAGGGCAACCTCGGCGGTGCGGCCGCCGGCGGCAAGCGCATCGTCTGCCCGCTGCACCGCTGGACCTACGACCTGCACGGCCGCCTCGTCGGCGCCCCGCACTTCCCCGACGACCCGTGCCTCGACCTGAACAATTACCCGGTGCAGACCTGGAACGGCATGGTCTTCGAGGGCCGCGGGCGCAGCGTCGCCGCCGACCTCGCGCGCCTCGGCCCGCTGCAGGATCTCGACTTCAGCGGCCACGTGCTCGACCGCGTGCAGCTGCACGAGTGCAACTACAACTGGAAGACCTTCATCGAGGTCTATCTCGAGGACTACCACGTCGGCCCGTTCCACCCGGGCCTGGGCCAGTTCATCACCTGCGACGAGCTGCGCTGGGAGTTCGGCGACCAGTATTCGGTGCAGACGGTGGGCACGAAGAACGAGCTCGCCCGGCCCGGCACGCCGGCCTACCGGAAGTGGCACGACGCGGTCTTGAAGTACCGCGACGGTGTGCCACCGAAGCACGGCGCGATCTGGCTCACCTACTACCCGACGACGATGGTCGAGTGGTACCCGCACACGCTGGTGGTCTCGACGCTCGTGCCCAAGGGCCCGCAGAAGACGCTCAACGTCGTCGAGTTCTACTACCCCGAGGAGATCGCGGCGTTCGAGCGCGAGTTCGTCGAGGCCGAGCAGGCCGCGTACTGGGAGACCTGCGCCGAGGACGACGAGATCGCGCTGCGCATGGACGCGGGCCGGCGCGCGCTGATGGAGCGCGGCGACGACGAGACCGGCCCGTACCAGAGCCCGATGGAAGACGGCATGCAGCAGTTCCACGAGTGGTACAGAAAGGCCATGGCCGGCGCGCAAGGACCCGCGGCGTAGTGCGCTTGTCGGCACCCTGGCTGATGGTGCTCGCATCGCTGCTGTTCGCGACGATGGGCGTGTGCGTGAAGCTGGCCTCGACCGACTACTCGCCCGGCGAGATCATGTTCTACCGCGGCATCACCGGCGCGCTGCTGATCGCGCTGCTGGCGCGCTCGCGTGGCGTCTCGCTCGCAACAAAGGTGCCGGCGACCCACTTCTGGCGCAGCCTGACCGGCGTGATCGCGATGTTCCTGTGGTTCTACGCGCTCGGCAACCTGCCGCTGGCCACCGCGATGACGCTGAACTACATGTCGTCGGTGTGGATGGCGCTGTTCCTGCTCGGTGGCGCGACGATGCTCGGCGCGGCGCGCGTCGACGGCCGGCTCATCGGCACGGTGCTGCTCGGCTTCGCCGGCGTCGCGCTGATCCTGCGCCCGACGATCGAGCACGACCAGCTCTGGCACGGCCTGATCGGCCTGCTCTCGGGGATGATCTCGGCCACTGCCTACCTGCAGGTCACCGCGCTCGCGCGCGCCGGTGAGCCGGGGGTGCGCATCGTCTTCTACTTCTCGATCGGCGGCGCGGCGTTCGGGCTGCTGACGACGCTGTACTCGGGCCTGCATGGGCACACGTTGAAGGGCGCTTCGATGCTGCTCGCGGTCGGCCTGCTCGCCACCGTCGCGCAGCTGCTGATGACGCGCGCCTACAGCACCGGCCGCACGCTGGTGATCGCGAGCCTGCAGTACCTCGGCATCGCGTTCTCGTTCGGCTACGGCGTGCTGCTGTTCTCCGACCGCGTGACGTGGATGGCGCTGGCGGGCATGCTGCTGATCGTCGGTGCCGGCATCGCCGCCACGCTGCTGCGCAGCGGCACGCCGGCCGCCGCCGACACCGCCAACGCGCCGCTGGAGTCCTGACCATGCCCCACCCGACCACGCTGATCTCCGCGGCCGAGCTGCGCCGCGCCCTCGCCGGCGCCGACGCACCGGTGCTGATCGACACCGGCTTCGACCTCGCCGACCCTGCGGCCGGCGAAGCGGCATGGCGCGCCGGCCACCTGCCCGGCGCGCTCTACCTGCACCTCGAGCGCGACCTCAGCGGCCCGAAAACCGGCGCCGACGGCCGCTTCCGCGGCCGCCACCCGCTGCCCGAGCGCGCCGCGTTCGCGGCGACGCTCGGCCGCTGCGGCATCGGGCCCGCGACGCCGGTCGTCGCCTACGACGCGCACGGCGGCGTGTACGCCGCGCGGCTGTGGTGGATGCTGCGTTGGATCGGCCACGAAGCGGTGGCGGTGCTCGACGGCGGCGTCGCCGCGTGGCGCGCCGCCGGCGGTGCACTGGTCACCGATGCGCCCGCGCCGATCGCCACCGCGCCCTACCCCGAGCGCGCGCCGCTCGTCTCGACGCTCGACGCCGACGCGCTCGCCGCGGCGCTCGGCCGGGTGCGCCTCGTCGATGCGCGCGCCGGCGAGCGCTTCCGCGGCGAGGTCGAGCCGCTCGACGCGACGGCCGGCCACATCCCCGGCGCGCTGAACCGCTTCTTCAAGAGCAACCTCGACGCCGACGGCCGCTTCAAGCCGGCCGCGCAGCTGCGCGCCGAATTCGCCGCGCTGCTCGGCACCCACGGCGCCGGCGAGACCGTGCACCAGTGCGGCTCGGGCGTCACCGCGTGCCACAACCTGCTCGCGATGGAGCACGCCGGGCTGCCCGGCTCGCGCCTGTACCCGGGCTCGTGGAGCGAGTGGTCGGGCGACGCGACGCGGCCGGTCGCGCGCGGGTAGCGACGCACGGCAGGGACATGCGCGACGCCGCGCGCGCGCAGGCGCATGATCGTTCTCCCGCTACGACGGCGAAGGAGACGACCATGTTCAAGCGCATCCTCGTACCGACCGACGGCTCCGAGATCACCGCGAAGGCGGTCGACACCGGCATCGCACTCGCGAAATCGCTCGGCGCGCAGCTGCACACGATCAGCGTGAAGGAGCCGTTCCCCTACAGCGCGATCTCCGAGATGCAGCCCACGCCGCCGCAGGAATTCTTCGACGCGCAGGAGCGCATCGCGACCAAGCGCGTGCAAGCGGTGGTCGATGCGAGCCGCGCCGCCGGCGTGCCGTGCGAAGGCCACACGGTCGAGGCGCTGCACCCGTGGGAGGCGATCATCGAGCACGCCCGCCGCACCGGCTGCGACCTGCTCGTGATGGCCTCGCACGGCCGGCGCGGCGTCTCGGCGCTGCTGCTCGGCAGCGAGACGCAGAAGGTGCTGACGCACTCGAAGGTACCGGTGCTGATCGTTCGGTGAGCGCGCGCTGATCGCCCGCGCCGGCGCGGCCCGAGCCGCGCCGTTCGCGTGCCGCCCGTCGAGGCCTTGCTTTGCAGGGACAATGGCTCGATGCCGCCCCCTGCCTCCCGCGCCGCGCCCGCCGACATCCTGGGCTGGCCCGGCCAGCTCGCCGCGATCGACATGGGCTCGAACAGCTTCAGGCTCGAGATCGGCCAGGTCATCGGCGACCGCTACCGCCGCGTCGACTACCTGAAGGAAACGGTGCGCCTGGGCGCCGGCCTCGACGCCGACGGCCGCCTCACCGACGAGGCCGGCGCGCGCGGCCTCGCCTGCCTCGTACGCTTCGCGCAGCGGCTGAAGGGCTTCGTGCCGGCGCAGGTGCGCGCGGTCGCGACGCAGACGCTGCGCGAGGCCCGCAACCGCGATGCGTTTCTCGCCCGCGCGCAGGCCGAGCTGGGCTTTCCGATCGAGGTGATCTCGGGCCGCGAGGAGGCGCGCCTGATCTACGCCGGCGTCGCGCGGCTGCAGCCGTCGGCCAAGCCACGGCTGGTGATCGACATCGGCGGGCGTTCGACCGAGATGATCCTCGGCCACGGCCGCCGGCCGGTGCGCGCCGAATCGTTCCAGGTCGGCAGCGTCAGCCTGTCGATGCGCTACTTCGCCGACGGCCGCTTCAGCGAGGCCGCGTTCCGGCAGGCGCAGGTCGCCGCCGGCGCGGAACTCGAGGAAGGCCTGGAGCCGTTCGCGGCGACGCACTGGGAGGAGGCGCTCGGTTCGTCGGGCACGGTCGGCGCGGTCTCGCAACTGCTCGCCGCCAGCGGCGTGACCGACGGCCGCATCACGCCCGACGGGCTGCGCTGGCTGATGGAGCAATGTCTGCGCGCCGGCAAGGTCGAGCGGCTCGCGCTGCCGGGCCTGAAGGAGGAGCGCCGCGCGGTGATCGCCGGCGGTCTGTCGATCCTGTACACGCTGGCCGCCAACTTCGGCATCCAGGCCCTGCTGCCGGCGCGCGGCGCGCTGCGCCAGGGCGTGATCTTCGACCTCGACGAGCGCCGCGCCGCGACCGAGCGGCACGACGACGGCCACAGCATCCGCGACGCCTCGGTGCGCGAGTTGCAGCGCCGCTTCATGGTCGACACCGCGCAGGCGGCGCGCGTCGGCCGCGTCGCGCTCGCACTGTACGACGCGGTGCAGCCGAAGGCCGATGCCGAGGCGCGGCGCGAGCTGCAGTGGGCGTGCGCGCTGCACGAGATCGGCATGATGGTCTCGCACCACGACCACCACCGCCACAGCGCGTACGTGCTCGACCACGTCGACGCGCCCGGCTTCTCGCAGAGCCAGCTGCGCCGCGTCGCCGCGCTCGTGCTCGGCCAGCGCGGCGGGCTGCGCAAGGTCGAGGCCGGCCTGGCGCGCGAGGAGTTCGCGTGGCAGCTGCTGTGCCTGCGCCTGGGCGTGATCAAGTGCCACGCGCGCGGCGAGGTCGACGCCGCGACGCTGCACCTGCGCCGCAGCGCCTCCAGCGCCGAGCTCACGTTCGACCAAGACTGGGCCGACGCGCATCCGCGCACGCGCTACCTGCTCGCCGAGGAAGCGGCGCAGTGGGAGCGCGGCGGCCCGATCAAGCTCGTGCTCGCCGCGAAGTGATGGCGTCGGGTGGCGATCAAAAACTCTGACAGCAGCGAGGTCGAAGAAGCCGAGCGTGCCGATCGGCGCGTCGTCCGATCGCGCTACAGACAGTCGGGCGACTGCACCGCCTGCAGGATCACCTGCTCGCGGTCTTCGCGGTTGCGGCCGCGGACCCACCACACCGCGCCCTTCTTGATCGTCAACGCTTGCGGCTGCCCGCTCAGCAGGTACGACGCGACCAGGCCGAGCGTGGGCTGATGGCCGACGATCAGCACCGGCTCGCTCGCGTCGGGCCAGCGCGCCGCCTTCAGCAGCGCCTCGCCGTGGCCGTCGGGCGCGAGCTCGTCGAGCGTCTTGAACTTCTTGCCGAGCGCCTTCGCGGTCTGCTGGCAGCGCAGCGCCGGGCTCACGAAGATGCGCGTCGAGTGCGCGAGCCGCTGGTTCAGCCACTCGGCCATGCGCTGCGCCTGGCGCTCGCCCTTCGGCGTGAGCGCGCGCGCGAGATCGTCCTCGACCTCGCGCATCTCGAAGGCCTCGGCGTGGCGCCAGAGAATCAGATCCATCGCGTTCGCCCTCAGGCCGCAGGCCGCGGCGCATAGCGCTGCACCAGCGCCTGCTGCGCGCTCGGGCCGGCGCTGCCGATGCGCTCGTAGTGGCCGTCGGCGTGCTGCTGCCACGCGTCGATCGCGTCGTGCAGGTAGGGCACGAGGCACTCGTCGATCACGCGCTGGCGCAGCAGCGCGTCGCGCACCGGCCACGCGACCTCGATGCGGCCGAACATGTTGCGGCTCATCCAGTCGGCGCTCGACAGGAACACCGCTTCGTCGTCGGCCGCCGCGCCCCAGCGGAAGTAGCACACGCGCGAATGCTCGAGGAAGCGCCCGACCACCGAGCGCACCCGGATGCGCTCGGTCGCGCCTTTGATGCCAGGCGCCAGCATGCACGCGCCGCGCACGATCAGATCGATCTCGGCGCCGTCGCGGCCGGCCTCGATCAACGCGCGGATCAGCGCCTCGTCGGTCAGCGCGTTGAGCTTGACGACGATGCGCGCGGGCCGGCCGGCGCGCGCCGCCTCGGCGACCTTCGCGATGTGCGCGAGCATCTGCTTGTGCAGCGTGAACGGCGCCTGCAGCAGCGCGCGCAGAGGCTTCGTGCGCCCCAGGCTCGCGAGTTGCTGGAACACCGCGTCGGCGTCGCCGGTCAGGCCGGGCTCGGCGGTGAAGTAGCCGACGTCGGTGTACAGCAGGGCCGTCTTCGGGTTGTAGTTGCCGGTCGACAGGTGGGCGTAGCGGCGCAGCCGCCCGTCTTCGCGGCGCGTGATCAGCAGCAGCTTGGCGTGCGTCTTCAGCCCGACGATGCCGTACACCACCTGCACGCCGACCGCCTCGAGCCGCTCGGCCCAGTTGATGTTGGCCTCTTCGTCGAAGCGCGCCTTCAACTCCACCACCACCATCACTTCCTTGCCGCGCCGCGCGGCTTCGATCAGCAGGTCCATCAGCGGCGATTGAGCGCCGGTGCGGTAGATGGTTTGCTTGATCGCCAGCACGCCGACGTCGTGCACCGCCTCGCGCAGGAACTGGACCACCGGTTCGAAGGACTCGAAGGGCTGGT
>DATMIN010000488.1:0-2574 GCA_035554275.1 Burkholderiaceae bacterium | reverse complement strand
ACCGGCTGGCCCATCCTCACCCTCGCGCATGGGGTGGCGCAGCGGCCCACCAAGTTCGGCAGCCCCGGTGTGCCGATGTACGGCTACCGCGTGGTGCTGATCGACGAGCAGACCGGCGAGAACCTGCAGGCGCCCCACCAGAAGGGCGTGCTGGCGATCGAGGGCCCGCTGCCGCCGGGCTGCATGCAGACGGTGTGGCGCGACGACGCGCGCTTCGTCAACACCTACTGGCGCGACATCCCGGGTCGTCAGCTCTACAGCACCTTCGACTGGGGCCTGCGCGACGCCGACGGCTACTACTTCATCCTCGGCCGCACCGACGATGTGATCAACGTCGCGGGGCATCGCCTGGGCACCCGCGAGATCGAGGAGAGCATCTCGAGCCACGCCGGCGTGGCCGAGGTCGCGGTGGTCGGCGTGGCCGATGCGTTGAAGGGGCAGGTGGCGATGGCGTTCGTCGTGCCGAAGGATTCCGCGGCATTGGCCGATGACAGCGCGCAGCGCCGCCTCGAGGGCGAGGTGATGCAGACCGTCGAGCGCACGCTCGGCGCGCTGGCGCGGCCGTCGCGGGTGCGCTTCGTCGCGCTGCTGCCGAAGACGCGCTCCGGCAAGATGCTGCGGCGCGCGATCCAGGCGGTGTGCGAGGGGCGCGACCCCGGCGACCTGACGACGATGGACGACCCGAGCGCGCTGCAGCAGATTCGCGCGCTGATGGAGAGGGAGAAGCCGCGATGACCGACGCTGCCGGCGCCGCGCCGCCGACCCCGCCCGAGATGCTGGACGCCGCCGCGAGCGACCCCGTCGTGCTCGGCTGGATGCAGGGTTCGCCGCCGCCACCCGACAAGCAGGTGCGCTTCGACGACGGTGGCCTGTACACCTTCCCGAAGCTGCGCTGGGCCTACTCGAACATGCGCCGGCTGGTGCCGACGACGAACGTGGCGCGCGGCGACGGTCCGGTCGCGCTGCTGCCGCGCGCCGATCGCGACGACATCGACGCGCTGCCCTTCCAGCCGATCGGCCGCGCCGACACGATGACGTGGCGCGAGTCGCTCGGCGCGAACTACACCGACGGCATCGTCGTGCTGCACCGCGGCCGCATCGTGTTCGAGCGCTACTTCGGCGCGCTCGACGCGCAGCGGCCGCACATCGCGTGGTCGGTGACGAAGTCGTTCTTCGGCACGCTCGCCGCGGCGCTGATCGACGAGGGCGTGCTCGACCCGGCCGCGCCGCTGACCGCGCATGTGCCCGAACTCGCGGGCAGCGCGCTCGGCGACGCGACGCTGCAGCAGGTGCTCGACATGACCACCGCGGTCGATCATTCCGAGGACTACACCGATCCGCAGGCCGGCATCTGGCAGCACGGCCGCGCCGGCGGCATGCTGCCGCGCCGCCACGACGACAACGGCCCCGCGAGCTACTACGAGTTCCTCGCGTCGCTGCCGCCGGCCGGGCCGCACGGCGTCGCGTTCTCGTACAAGACCGTCAACACCGATGCGCTCGGCTGGGTGCTGCGGCGCGCGACCGGGCAGCCGCTCGGCGAGTTGCTGTCGGACCGCATCTGGTCGAAGCTCGGCGCCGAGAACGACGGGCACCTGACGGTCGACGCGACCGGCACCGAGTTCGCCGGCGCCGGCTTCAACTGCTGCCTGCGCGACCTCGCGCGCTTCGGCGAGATGATGCGCTGCGAGGGCCTCTGGCAAGGCCGGCAGGTGATCGCGAAGGCCGCGATCGACGACATCCGGCGCGGTGCCGATCCGGCGAAGTTCGTGCCGGCCGGCTACGTGACGCTGCCCGGCGCGAGCTACCACCACATGTGGTGGGTGCTGCACAACGCGCACGGCGCGTACTGCGCGCGCGGCATCCACGGGCAGGGCGTCTACATCGATCCGGCGGCCGAGATGGTGATCGCGCGCTTCGCGTCGCACCACATCGCCGGCAACATGGGGATCGACCCGACGACGCTGCCCGCGTACCAGGCGCTCGCCGAGCACCTGATGCGTTGAATGGTGCACCCGGCGGCGGGTTACCGCCGCCACCCGCCGAGCGGGTGGCGCGGCCGCTTGGGAGCGGCCCGGCGCTGGCCGCGCAGGCTAGAGCACTTCGGACGCGAAATCGGCCAGCCGCGAGCGCTCGCCGCGCGCGAGCGTCACGTGGCCCGAATGCGGCCAGCCCTTGAAGCGGTCGACCGCGAACGTCAGGCCCGAGCTGCCCTCGGTCAGGTACGGCGTGTCGATCTGCGCGAGGTTGCCGAGGCAGACGATCTTCGTGCCCGGGCCGGCGCGCGTGATCAGCGTCTTCATCTGCTTGGGCGTCAGGTTCTGCGCTTCGTCGATCAGCACGAACTTGTTCAGGAAGGTGCGGCCGCGCATGAAGTTCAGCGACTTGATCTTGATCTTGCTGCGCACCAGATCGTTGGTGGCGGCGCGGCCCCATTCGCCGGCGCCGCCGTCGCTCTTCGACAGCACCTCGAGGTTGTCGTCGAGCGCGCCCATCCACGGGCTCATCTTCTCTTCCTCGGTGCCGGGCAGGAAGCCGATGTCCTCGCCCACCGGCACCGTCACGCGGGTGACGATG
>DATMIN010000487.1:0-2840 GCA_035554275.1 Burkholderiaceae bacterium | reverse complement strand
ATCGACTGGCTCGCGCTGCGCGTCGACAGCCTGATCGCGCTCGGCGATCTGGCGGCGGCGGCCGACGCTGTCGCGGCGATGAAGGCGGTGGCCGAGCGCGCGAACGATGCCGGGCTCGAAGCGCGCGCCCGATGCTGCGAGGTGGAAGTCAAGGTGCGGCGCGGCGACACGACAGTGCGCGATACCGCCACGGCAGCCGTGGCCGCGGCGCGCCGCAGCGGCGAGCCGGCTCTCGAGGCCGCCGCGCTGGCGTGCCTGGCGAGCGCAAAGCTGCGCACCCGCAGCGATTTCGACGGCGCGGTCGAAGACGCCACGCACGCGGCCGAACGGTTCGAGGCGCTCGGCCGCGAGCTCGATCGCGGCCGGGCCTTGCGGCTGCGAGCCTCTGCGTGGGCCGCGCTCGGCCGCGCCGCCGAGTCGAACCGCGATGCGTATGCCGCGCTCGAGATCGCGCAGCGCGGCGGCGACCTGCTCGGCCAGGCCGACGCGCTCAACGCGATCAACGAGACCGACATCGCGCAGCGCATGAAGCGCCTGACCGAGGCGCTCGCACTGTTCCGCGCGGCCGGCCAGCTCAGCGGCGAAGCCATCGTCGCGAACAACCTGGGCAACTGCTACAGCCAGCTCGGGCTGAACCGGCGGGCGCGGCGCCAGTACCTGCACGCGATGGCGATCAGCCAGCGCATCGGCGCGGCGTCCGGCACGCGCGTGCAGGCGTGGAACCTGGCGCTGGTCGAGGCAGAACTCGGCCGCGCCGCCGAGGCCGCCGCGCGTGCGGCCGACTGGCAGGCGTCGTTCGGGCCGCGGTTGCCGGCCGGCGCCGAGCCATTCGCGGCCTACCTGAAGGGACATCTGGCGCTGCTCGATGGCCGCACCGCCGAGGGCGCCCGCGACATCGAGCGCGCCGTGCGACAGTCGGCCGGCACCGATGTGCCGGGGCGGTTGATGTTCCTGACCGAGGCGGCACACGCACGGCTCGCGCTCGGCAAGGCCCGCGCCGCGCTCGCCGCGAGCCGGCGCGCAGTGGCGCTGCACGCGAGCATCGGCGGCGGGCCGCTGGTCGAGATGGAGATCAGCGAGCTCTGGTGGCGCCACCACCAGGCGCTGATCGCCAACGGCCGTGACGCCGAGGCGGCCACGGCGCTGCGGCAGGCGTATCGGTTCGTCGTCGACCGCGTCGCGAGCGTCAGCGACGAAGGGCTGCGCCGCAGCTTCCTCGACCAGTGGAGCGTCACGCGCGCGATCGTCAGTGCGTGGATCGCGCACGCGCGCTCGGCCGGGTTGCCGCGCGCCGAGCGCGAGGCCCACTTGGCCGGCGGCGCCGATTTCCGCCAGCCGTTCGAGCGCCTCGTCGACACCGGCCTGCGGCTCAACGAGGTGCGCAGCGCCGCCGAACTGCACGAGTTCCTCGTCGACGAGGCCACCGAGCTGAGCGGCGCGCAGCGCGTGCTGCTGGTGCTCGACGCACCCGCGGGCTTCAGCGTCGCCGCCGCGCAGCTGCCGCGCGGCGAAGACGAAGGCGCGCTGCTCGCCGCGATCACGCCGTGGCTCGAGGAGGCGCGCCGCACGCGCGCGGTCGCGCTGCGCCACGGGCCGGCCGATGCCGAGCCGATCGACCAGCGCTCGTGCCTCGTCGCCCCGCTGATCGCGCAGCAGGCGCTGATCGGGTATCTCTACGCCGATCTCGACGGCGCGTTCGGCCGCTTCCACGATGCCGACCGCGACCTGCTCGCGCTGCTCGCCAGCCAGGCCGCGGTGGCCCTGGCCAACGCGCGCTTCAACGACGGCCTGGAGCGCACCGTCGCCGAGCGCACCGCGCAGCTCGAGCAGCGCGCCGGCGAGCTGGCGCTGATCAACAGCATCCAGCAGGGCATCGCGTCGAAGCTCGAGTTCCAAGCGATCATCGATCTGGTCGGCAGCAAGCTCGGCGAAGTCTTCGGCACCGGCGACCTGAGCATCCGGTGGTGGGACGATCGGGCGAACACCGTGCAGATGCTGTACGGCGTCGAGCATGGCCGGCGCTTGCCTGAAGAACCGCCCGTCGCGGTGAAGCCGGGCAGCCCGCGCGATCAACTGCTGCGCACCGGTGTAGGCGGCTACCGAGGCAGCCATGCCGAGCAAGTCGCCGTCGGCATTCGAGCCGCGCCGGGCACCGACTGGGCGCTGTCGCTGCTGGCCGCGCCGGTGCGCGGAACGCAGCGCGTGCTCGGCCAGATCACGCTCGAGAACCACGAGCGCGAGCACGCCTTCGGCGAGGCCGACCTGCGCGTGCTGACGACGATCGGCGCCACGCTCGGCGTCGCGCTCGAGAACGCGCGCCTGTTCGACGAGACCCAGCGCCTGCTGAAGGAGACCGAGCAGCGCAATGCCGAGCTGGCGGTGATCAACAGCATCCAGCAGGGCATCGCGGGGTCGCTCGATTTCCAGGCCATCTCCAACCTGGTCGGCGACAAGCTGTGCGCGCTGCTGAAGCTCGACGACCTCGGCATCCGCTGGCTCGACCCCGACGGCGAGACGCTGCGCTACCTGTATGCGCGCGAAGATGGCCAGCGCATCGAGGTGGCGCCACATCGTGCCGGCCCGCTCGCCCGGCGCACGCTGGAGACGCGCCAACCGATGGTGTTGAACGTCGCCGACCGGCGCGCGCTCGGCTCGAAGCCCGTGCCCGGTACGCGCGAGGGCCTGTCGACGGCCATGGTGCCCATCGTCGCCGGCGAGCGCGCGCTCGGCATCCTCGACAGCGACAACTACGTGCGCGAGAACGCCTTCGGCGAAGCCGAGGTGCGACTGCTGCAGACGGTCGCATCGGCGATGGGCGTCGCGCTCGAGAACGCGCGGCT
>DATMIN010000486.1:0-7842 GCA_035554275.1 Burkholderiaceae bacterium | reverse complement strand
GTACGCCTTGGCTTCGCCGCCGAACAGCTTGCTCAGCACGGTCGTGATCGCTGCCGTCAAGGTGGTCTTGCCGTGGTCCACGTGACCAATGGTCCCCACGTTCACGTGCGGCTTGGTGCGCTCGAATTTGCCTTTTGCCATTTCAATCTCCGTCAGAGTAAAGAGCAGTGCCAGTGAGGTGTTTTAGGTTTCCTTCGAGGTGTCGATTCGTTTGCCACTGGCAGCAAACGGCACCCCGAAGAAGACCGCAATGAGAAGGGGTCGCGGCAGCGACCCCCGCTCTCGTCTTTCGTTACTTCCCGCGGGCGGTGATGATCGCGTCGGCCACGTTCTTCGGTGCCTCGCTGTAGTGCTTGAACTCCATCGTGTACGTGGCGCGGCCTTGCGACATCGAACGCAGCGTGGTCGAGTAGCCGAACATCTCCGACAGCGGCACCTCGGCCTTGATGACCTTGCCGCCGCCGGGCATGTCGTCCATGCCCTGCACCATGCCGCGGCGTGACGACAGATCGCCCATCACGCCACCGGCGTAGTCTTCCGGCGTCTCGACCTCGACCGCCATCATCGGCTCCAGGATCACCGGCTGCGCCTTGCGGCAGCCGTCCTTGAAGCCGAGCGACGCGGCCATCTTGAACGCGTTTTCGTTCGAGTCGACCTCGTGGTACGAACCGAAGGTCAGCGTGACCTTCACGTCGACCACCGGGTAGCCCGCGAGCACGCCGGCCGGCAGCGAATCTTCCACGCCCTTCTTGACGGCGGGGATGAACTCGCGCGGCACCACGCCGCCCTTGATCGCGTCGACGAACTCGAAGCCCTTGCCCGGCTCCTGCGGCTCGATCTTCAGCACGACGTGGCCGTACTGGCCCTTGCCGCCCGACTGGCGCACGAACTTGCCCTCGACGTCGGACACCGCCTTGCGGATCGTCTCGCGGTACGCGACCTGCGGCTTGCCGACGTTGGCCTCGACACCGAACTCGCGCTTCATGCGGTCGACGATGATTTCCAGGTGCAGCTCGCCCATGCCCGAGATGATGGTCTGGCCCGATTCTTCGTCGGTCTTGACGCGGAACGACGGGTCTTCCTGGGCCAGGCGCCCCAGCGCGATGCCCATCTTTTCCTGGTCGGCCTTGGTCTTGGGCTCGACGGCCTGCGAGATCACCGGCTCCGGGAAGATCATCTTCTCGAGCGTGATGATCGAGGTCGGATCGCACAGGGTTTCACCCGTGGTCACTTCGCGCAGGCCCACGCAGGCCGCGATGTCGCCGGCCAGGATTTCCTTGATCTCTTCGCGCTGGTTCGCATGCATCTGCAGGATCCGGCCGATGCGCTCTTTCTTGCCGCGGATCGGGTTGTAGACCGAATCGCCCGACTTCAGCACGCCCGAATAGACGCGCACGAACGTGAGCTGGCCGACGTACGGGTCGGTCATCAGCTTGAACGCGAGGGCAGCGAACTTCTCGTTGTCGTCGGCACGGCGCACGACTTCCTTGTCGTCGTCGTCGTGGCCCGGCACCGGCGGCACGTCGACCGGCGACGGCATGAAGTCGATCACCGCGTCGAGCATGCGCTGCACGCCCTTGTTCTTGAACGCGCTGCCGCACAGCATCGGCTGGATCTCGGCCGCGATCGTGCGCGTGCGGATGGCGAGCTTGATCTCGTCCTCGGACAGGTCGCCCGTTTCGAGGTACTTGTTCATCATCTCTTCGCTCGACTCGGCGGCCGCTTCGAGCATGTTCTCGCGCCACTTCTTGGCGTTCTCGAGCAGATCGGCCGGGATCTCGCGGTAGTCGAACTTCATGCCCTGCGACGCCTCGTCCCAGTAGATCGCCTTCATCTTGATCAGGTCGATCACGCCGGTGAAGTTTTCCTCGGCGCCGATCGGAATGACGATCGGCACCGGGTTCGCCTTCAGGCGCACCTTCATCTGGTCATAGACCTTGTAGAAGTTCGCGCCGGTGCGGTCCATCTTGTTGACGAACGCCAGGCGCGGCACCTTGTACTTGTTGGCCTGGCGCCAGACGGTTTCCGACTGCGGCTGCACGCCGCCCACGGCGCAATAGACCATGCACGCGCCGTCGAGCACGCGCATGCTGCGCTCGACTTCGATCGTGAAGTCGACGTGTCCGGGCGTGTCGATGATGTTGATGCGGTGCTCGGGGAAGTTCATCTCCATCCCCTTCCAGAAACAGGTCGTCGCGGCCGACGTGATCGTGATGCCGCGCTCCTGCTCCTGCTCCATCCAGTCCATCGTGGCGGCGCCATCGTGCACTTCACCGATCTTGTGGTTCACACCGGTGTAGAACAGGATGCGCTCGGTCGTCGTCGTCTTGCCGGCGTCGATGTGCGCCGAGATGCCGATGTTGCGATAGCGCTCGATGGGGGTCTTGCGGGCCATGATGGCACTCCAAAAGCAGGGGCCGCTCGCGGGTTCGTACAAACCCGAAGAGCGGCCGATGAAGCGGGTTTGAGTCGGTTAGAAGCGGAAGTGCGAGAAGGCCTTGTTCGCCTCGGCCATGCGGTGCACTTCGTCGCGCTTCTTCATCGCGCCGCCGCGGCCTTCGACAGCCTCGAGCAGCTCGTTGGCCAGGCGCTGCGCCATCGACTTCTCGCCGCGCTTGCGCGCCGATTCCTTCAGCCAGCGCATCGCCAGCGCCTGGCGGCGCACCGGGCGCACTTCGACCGGCACCTGGTAGTTCGCACCACCGACGCGGCGCGACTTCACTTCCACCATCGGCTTGATGTTGTTCAGCGCGGTGATGAAGATCTCGAGCGGGTCCTTGCCCGACTTCTTCTCGACCTGCTCCAGCGCACCGTAGATGATGCGTTCGGCGATCGCCTTCTTGCCCGATTCCATGATCACGTTCATGAACTTGGACAGATCGACCGACCCGAACTTCGGATCGGGGAGGATGTCCCGCTTGGGGACTTCGCGACGACGAGGCATTTCTCTTCCTTTGGCTTCAGTTGGCTCGGGCTTGCGCCTTCGCCTCGGGCGCCACCGACATCTGGGGCCACCCACTTACTCGGCAAGACGATCTTGCCGATTCTCTTTCCGGCCTTCAGGCCGGTTTCAACTTTGCGCGCAGCGCCTATGCCTTCTTCGGGCGCTTCGCGCCGTACTTCGAACGCGACTGCTTGCGATCCTTGACGCCTTGCAGGTCGAGCGAGCCGCGCACGATGTGATAGCGCACGCCCGGCAAGTCCTTCACGCGGCCGCCGCGCACCAGCACAACGCTGTGTTCCTGCAGGTTGTGGCCCTCGCCGCCGATGTACGAGATGATCTCGAAGCCGTTGGTCAGGCGCACCTTGGCCACCTTGCGCAGCGCCGAGTTCGGCTTCTTCGGCGTCGTGGTGTACACCCGGGTGCAGACGCCGCGCCGTTGCGGGCCGCCCTGCAACGCCGGCGACTTGGACTTCACGGTCTCGGTCTCGCGACCGTGACGCACGAGTTGGTTGATGGTAGGCATTTGCTAACTTGTTCCCGTTTGAATTCACTGACTTCGGCGAACAAGCCCACTGGCTATGCAGCTCGCGGGCCCCGTGGCTTGCGATGATCTCGAATGATCGATCGGGCCGCCCAGCAAAGAGCGCAGCAGTGTCTGCCGAAAAGCCTTCTATTGTATGCCGATGAACCAAGCCCCGCAACAACCCCTGACGTCGCAGGTGCCGAGCGCTGTTCTCGACACCAACGTCGTGCTCGACTGGCTCGTGTTCCACGACCCGCGCTGCGCCGCGCTGATGCGCGCGATCGCCGCAGGCGAACTGCGCTGGGTCGCGACCGAGGCGATGCGCGAGGAGTTGGCACACGTGCTGCACGGCGGCACGCTGGACCGCTGGGCGCCCGACGTCGCGGCCGTCCACGCGGCCTGGGATCGCCACTGCGACACGCGGCCCGAGCCACCCGCCGCGCCGCTCGCCGGCTGGCCGCGCTGCCGCGACCGCGACGACCAGAAGTTCATCGATCTGGCGCTGGCCGGGCCCGCGCGCTGGCTGTTCAGCCGCGACCGGGCGGTGCTGCGCCTGGCGCGACGCCTGGGCGCAGCGGGCGTCGAAGTCACCACACCCGAGCACTTCGCCCCTTCGGTCCCTGCCGCCGCCTGACGGACAGAAACGAAAAAAAGGGCGGCCGTGCCGCCCCCTCGGGGATGCGAGCGGCCAAAGCCGCCCGCCGTCGCGCGGCCGACTACTCGGCTGCGGCCGCGTCGCTCGCCGCGTCGACCTGCGCCAGCTGCACGGCGGCCAATTCCTCGGCCTCCTGCATCACGATCGCCTTGCGCTCGGCGTCGTCCATCGCTTCCTTCGCCTTGCGGGCATCGTGGAACGCCATGCCGGTGCCGGCCGGGATCAGCCGGCCGACGATGACGTTCTCTTTCAGCCCGCGCAGCTCGTCGCGCTTGCCCATGATCGCCGCCTCGGTCAGCACGCGCGTGGTCTCCTGGAACGACGCCGCAGAGATGAAGCTGTCGGTCGACAGCGACGCCTTGGTGATGCCCAGCAGCACGTCGGCGTGCGTCGCCGGCAGCTTGCCTTCGGCCAGCGCCTTGTCGTTGCGGCCCAACAGCTCCGAGCGCTCGACCTGCTCGCCCAGGATGTACGTGGTGTCGCCCGGGTTGACGATCTGCACGCGGCGCAGCATCTGGCGCACGATCACCTCGATGTGCTTGTCGTTGATCTTCACACCTTGCAGCCGGTACACGTCCTGCACCTCGTCGACGATGTAGCGCGCCAGTTCCTCGATGCCCAGAAGCCTCAGGATGTCCTGCGGATCGGCCGGCCCGTCGACGATCGACTCGCCCTTGTTGACCACCTGGCCCTCGTGGACCACGATGTTCTTCTCCTTCGGCACGAGCTCTTCGTAGACCTTGCCTTCCGGGTCGGTGATCTGCAGGCGCACCTTGCCCTTGGTCTCCTTGCCGAACGACACGGTACCGGTCATCTCCGCCAGCGTGCCCTTGTCCTTCGGCGTGCGGGCCTCGAACAGCTCGGCCACCCGCGGCAAACCGCCGGTGATGTCGCGCGTCTTCTGGCCCTCGACCGGGATGCGCGCCAGCACTTCGCCTGGCAGCAGATCCTGGCCGTCGCGGATCTGCACCAGCGAGCCGACCTGGAACGCGATCGTCACCGAGTGGTCGGTGCCGGGGATCTTGACCTCGTTGCCGGCCACGTCGAGCAGCTTGACCTGCGGGCGCACCACCTTCGTCGCGCCGCGCCGCTTCGGGTCGATCACGACGAGCGTCGACAGGCCCGTCACTTCGTCGAGCTGCTTGGCGACCGTCAGGCCTTCCTCGACGTTCTCGAACTTCGCCTTGCCGGCGAATTCGGTGATCACCGGGCGGGTCAGCGGGTCCCAGTTGGCGAGCACCGTGCCGGCCTTGACGTGCTGGTCGGGCTTGATGCTCAACAGCGCGCCGTACGGCACCTTGTGGCGCTCGCGCTCGCGACCGTGCTGGTCGGAGACGATGATCTCGCCGGAACGCGAGATCACCACCAGCTCACCCTTGCCGTTGGTCACGTAGCGCATCGTCGCGTTGAAGCCGACGCTGCCGTCGCTCTTCGCGTCGACGCTCGAGGCCACCGCCGCACGCGACGCCGCACCCCCGATGTGGAAGGTGCGCATCGTCAGCTGCGTGCCCGGCTCGCCGATCGACTGGGCCGCGATCACGCCGATCGCCTCGCCGACGTTGATCAGGCCGCCCCGGCCCAGATCGCGGCCGTAGCACTTCGCGCAGATGCCGAAGCGCGTGGCGCAGGTCAGCGCGGTGCGGACCTTGACCTCGTCGACACCGGCCGCCTCGAGCGTGTCGAGCACGTCTTCGTCGAGCATCTCGCCGGCGCCGAGCAGTTGCTCCGACGTTTCGGGGTGCTGCACCTCGATCGCGGTGACGCGGCCGAGCACCCGGTCGCGCAGCGACTCGATCACCTCGCCGCCTTCGACCAGCGCGCGCATGTTCATGCCGTTCTGGGTGCCGCAATCGTCTTCGATGACGACCAGATCCTGCGTCACGTCGACCAGGCGGCGCGTCAGGTAGCCCGAATTCGCCGTCTTCAGCGCCGTGTCCGCCAGGCCCTTGCGGGCGCCGTGGGTCGAGATGAAGTACTGCAGGACGTTCAGGCCTTCACGGAAGTTCGCCGTGATCGGCGTCTCGATGATCGAGCCGTCCGGCTTGGCCATCAGGCCGCGCATGCCGGCGAGCTGGCGGATCTGCGCGGCGGAACCGCGCGCACCCGAGTCGGCCATCATGTAGATGGAGTTGAACGACTCCTGGTCGACCTGCTTGCCGTGGCGGTCGGTCGTCTTCTGCTTCGAGAGCTGCGACATCATGACCTTGCCGACTTCGTCTCCGGTCTTGCCCCAGATGTCGACGACCTTGTTGTAGCGCTCGCCGGCGGTCACCAGGCCCGAGACGTACTGCTGCTCGATCTCTTTGACTTCCTTCTCGGCGCGCTCGATCAGGCCCGGCTTTTCCTTCGGCACGAGCATGTCGTCGATCGCGATCGAGATGCCGGCGCGGGTGGCCAGCCGGAAGCCCGACTGCAGCAGCCGGTCGGCGAAGACCACCGTGTCCTTCAGCCCGCACTTGCGGAACGAGGTGTTGATCAGGCGCGAGATCTCCTTCTTCTTCAGCGCCTTGTTGATGTTGCTGAACGGCAGGCCCTTGGGCAGGATCTCGCTCAGCAGCGCCCGGCCCACCGTCGTGTCGACGAGCTGGGTCGACGCGCTGAACTCGCCGGTCTCCTTGTTCTTCGTGTGCTCGGTCAGGCGCACGCTGATCTTCGACGTGATCTCGACCACGTCGTTGTCGAGCGCGCGCTGCACCTCGCCGATGTCGGAGAAGATGATCCCCTCGCCCTTGGCGTTGATGCGCTCGCGGGTGGCGTAGTACAGGCCCAGCACCACGTCCTGGCTCGGCACGATCGACGGTTCGCCGTTCGCCGGGAACAGGATGTTGTTGGTCGCCAGCATCAGCGTGCGGGCTTCCATCTGCGCCTCGATCGACAGCGGCACGTGCACGGCCATCTGGTCACCGTCGAAGTCGGCGTTGAACGCCGCGCAGACGAGCGGGTGCAGCTGGATCGCCTTGCCCTCGATCAGGATCGGCTCGAACGCCTGGATGCCGAGACGGTGAAGGGTCGGAGCACGGTTCAGGAGAACCGGGTGCTCGCGGATCACTTCGTCGAGGATGTCCCAGACTTCCTTGCGCTCTTTCTCGACCCACTTCTTCGCCTGCTTCAGGGTCATCGAGAGACCCTTGGCGTCGAGGCGCGAGTAGATGAACGGCTTGAACAACTCCAAGGCCATCTTCTTCGGCAGGCCGCACTGGTGGAGCTTGAGCTCCGGACCGGTGACGATGACCGAACGGCCCGAATAGTCGACGCGCTTGCCGAGCAGATTCTGGCGGAAGCGGCCCTGCTTGCCCTTGAGCATGTCGGACAGCGACTTCAGAGGACGCTTGTTGGCGCCGGTGATGGTCCGGCCGCGGCGGCCGTTATCGAACAGCGCGTCGACCGCTTCCTGAAGCATGCGCTTTTCGTTGCGGACGATGATGTCCGGCGCGCGCAGCTCCATCAGGCGCTTCAAACGGTTATTGCGGTTGATCACGCGGCGATACAGATCGTTCAGATCGGAGGTCGCGAAGCGGCCGCCGTCGAGCGGCACCAGCGGGCGCAGCTCGGGCGGGATGACCGGAATGACTTCGAGGATCATCCACTCCGGGCGGTTGCCCGAATCGATGAAGCTCTCAACGACCTTGAGGCGCTTGATGATCTTCTTGGGCTTCAGCTCCGACTTGGTCTCGGCAAGCTCCTTCAACAGCGCCTCGCGCTCGCCCTCGAGGTCGAGGT
>DATMIN010000485.1:0-4647 GCA_035554275.1 Burkholderiaceae bacterium | reverse complement strand
CGGTAGACCGGCGCGACCCACGGCAGCGCGGCCACCGTGAGCCGCTCGCCGCGCGCGGCCAGCCGCGCCAGCAGCGGCTCGCTCATCACCGCGTCGCCGATCCACTGCGGCGCGATCACGAGCGAGCGCAGCGCGGAAGCGGCGCTCATCCCAGTGCGCTCAGTGCGCGTGGACCTTCTCGCCGGCCTTCAGGCGGTAGACGGTGCCGCAGTACGGGCACTTGCCTTCGCCGGTCGTCGCCACGTCGATGAAGACGCGCGGGTGCGTGCTCCATAGTGGCATCTTCGGGTTCGGGCAGAACACGACGCCCGGGCCTTCCAGCTCCGCGGCACCGACCTCGACCACCGCCACAGGTTCACGGCTCATCGGTGCGCCCTCAGACCTTGCTCAGCCATTCGGCGTACTTCGGGTTGCGCCCGTTCACGATGTCGAAGAACGCGCTCTGGATCTTCTCGGTGATCGGCCCGCGCGAACCCTGGCCGAGCTCGATGCGGTCGAGTTCGCGGATCGGCGTGACCTCGGCGGCGGTGCCGGTGAAGAACGCCTCGTCGGAGATGTACACCTCGTCGCGCGTGATGCGCTTCTCGACGACCTTCAGGCCGAGGTCGGCGCAGATCGCGAACACGGTGTTTCTCGTGATGCCGTTGAGCGCGCCGGCCGACAGATCGGGCGTGTAGACCACGCCGTTCTTCACGACGAACAGGTTCTCGCCGGCGCCCTCGCTGACGAAGCCATTGGCGTCGAGCAGCAGTGCCTCGTCGTAGCCATCGTCGGTGGCCTCCATGTTCGCCAGGATCGAGTTCGTGTAGTTGCTGACCGCCTTGGCCTGCGTCATCGTGATGTTGACGTGGTGGCGGGTGTAGCTCGAGGTCTTGACGCGGATGCCGCGCTTCAGCCCCTCTTCGCCGAGGTAGGCGCCCCACGGCCAGGCGGCGATCATCAGGTGCACGCGGTTGCCGCGCGGCGAGACGCCGAGCTTCTCGTCGCCGATCCAGGTCAGCGGCCGCAGGTAGCACGACTCGAGCTTGTTCTCGCGCACCACGTCGAGCTGCGCCTGCGCGACCTGCTCGAAGCCGAACGGGATCTTCATGCGCAGGATCTTGGCGCTGTTGAAGAGCCGCTCGGTGTGCTCGCGGAGGCGAAAAATCGCCGTGCCGTTCACCGTGTTGTAAGCACGCACTCCCTCGAAGGCCCCGCAGCCGTAATGCAGCGTGTGGGTGAGCACATGGATCTTGGCGTCGCGCCAATCGACCATCGCGCCATCCATCCAGATCTTTCCGTCGCGATCGGCCATCGACATGGCGCTCTCCAGGGAATTCGGGGACGACGCGATTCTAGGTCGGCCGGGTGGCTGCCCCGGCCGCCTCCGGAACGAGGCGCCGATCGGCACGCCAATTTGCGCCCCCACAACCGTGGGGATGCCCCATCGTTTTGGGACGTTTTTCCCCTTGAACGGGGGGTAGCCGGGGGTTGGCCGGCAATGTCGACAGCCTCAGAATCGCCCCAAGCCGTCTCGCCCACCTGGCGAACTGGCGCAACCGGCGCCCGGCCAGCTTCTCCAACGCGTTCCACTGGGAGTTCAACATGAAATTTTCGAAGACTTTGCTCGGCGCCGCTGCCGCCCTCGCCCTGGCGAGTTCGACCTCGGCCTTCGCTGCTGACAGTTATGTCTTGAATGTGCCTGTGACGGGGCTGACCTACGGCAACGTCGTCGTGACGGATATCGCCGGCGGTGTTGACGTGTTCGCAACGCTGTCGTCCGGCTACAACTTTGTCGACACTGGCGGCCACATGCTGTTCGGCTTCAATGTCAACACCTCGCTTTCGGCGGGCCAGGTATCGCTTCTGAGCCCCGGCGGCAATGCGTACACGTTCTCGACTGCATCGTTCACGCAGAGCGGTTTCGGCACGTTCAGCGATTCGTTCTCGTGCAACACGTGCCAGGGCCAGACCAACACCGCCGTTCCTAACAACGCACTGCACTTCACCGTGAGTGGGATCACTTCCTCGGCCTTCGTCGCCAACCCTGACGGTTTCACGTTCACAGCCGACGTGTTCGGGCCGAAGACGGCGGGCACTCCGGCGACGACGTTCCCGGTCGGCAACGGCGCCCCTGTGACCGTCGTTCCTGAGCCCGGCACCTACGCGCTGATGCTCGCCGGCCTGGGCGTCGTCGGCTTCATGGCCCGCCGCCGCCAGCAAAAGAACTGATCTGCGGACTCCCCCGGATCGCAAGAAAGGCCCCGCTCGCGGGGCCTTTTTCTTTGGCCGCCCGCCCAGGCCATCGGCCGCGTACTGCACATTAACTACAAACTAGGGGTACGCGGGTTTACGTGGGTCGTAACCACTTGTGTTTCTGGGCGACCGGCGCACACTGCACTCGTGGTAGCGGCCTTTGGGCTCAAGTTCCCACAGATGTCAGTTCAGCCAACCCTTCACGAAGAGTTGCCCTCAACTTTTTTCGGGAGTCGATGATGAGATTTTCCAAGTGTTTAGGCGCGGCGGCGGCGCTTCTTGCGGTCGGCGGCACCGCATCCGCCAATACGATCAGCCTGACGAGCGTCAGTGGCAACCTCTACCAGCAGACTGTCCAGAGTCCGTGCGTCTTCAGCAACCCATCGTGCCAAAACGGGAGCTTTTTGGCGACCGCTTTGCCCACCGGCGGCAATGAGACGGGGTACAACTCCCTATCACCGATTTACACCGGCGCAACGCTGTTCGGCGTCATCGGTGCCGGCAATTCGCTGCTGCTCGGCCTCGACATCAATCAGGCCTCGGGGCAGCCAGCCCAGACCCTGCTGGGGTTCGAGATGCTGAAGAACGGCGTCGTCGTGGACACGTTCGCGGGGAGCACGGGCAATGTGCCGGCTGGCAACAACGGGAACGGCTACGCCGACTTCCTGCTGGGGAACTTCTCGTCGTTCCTCTCGACCGACACGATCCAGTTTCACTTCATCTTCAGCGACGCCAACGACGGCACCGAAAACGTCTTCCTGATCGGAAGCCCGACCGCGGTCCCCGAGCCCGGCACCTACGCGCTGATGCTCGCTGGCCTCGGCGTGGTGGGCTTCATGGCCCGTCGTCGTCGGCAAGGCTGAGATCGCGTTCTCTCGGGCACCCGCCCGTCCCTCGAAAGCCCCGCCCCGGCGGGGCTTTTTGTTGCCCGCCCGGGCCGCGACAATCGCCCGATGGCCACGCTGAACCCGATCGCCGCCGCGCCGCCGACACCCGGCGCGCGCCCGCGCAGCGGCCCGCAGAAGTTCGAGGTGCGCGTCGCGCCGAGCCGCATTGACGGGCGAGGTGCGTTCGCCGGCGAGCCGATCCCGGCGCGCCGCAAGATCGGCGAGATCCGCGGCGAGGCGATCAGCGTGCGCGAGGCGCGCCGCCGCGCCAAGGGAGCGGCGCGGATCATGATCGTCGAGCTGAGCGAGCGGCGCGCGATCGATGCCTCGGGCTCGGCCGATCCGCTGCGCTTCACGAACCATTCGTGCGCCCCGAACGCGGTGCTGCGCATCCGCCAGGGGCGGGTCGAGTTCTACGCGATGCGCGATGTGGCCGTCGGCGAGGAGCTGACCGTGAACTACGGCGAGACGCACCACGAAGGGCGGCTGCGCTGCCGCTGCGGCGCACCCGGCTGCGCCGGCCGGCTCTGAGCGGACCGGGCTCACGGCGGCGGCCACGTCCGCGGACCGTCAGGGCGCAGGGGCACGCGTGCGCGCGAGCGCCGCGTCGAGATCGCGCCAGGCCGGCCGCTCGGGCGCAAAGCGCTGACGCAGGTACGCCGTGAGCAGCGCGAGCTGCGCATCGTCGAACGCTGCGCCGAACGCCGGCATGAAGCCGACCTCGGGCGAGGCCGGCTCGCGAATGCCCTCGCGGATCACGCGCAGCAGGTTGTCGGGCTGCGCGGCGTGCAGCTTGGTGCTGAGCGCGAGCGGGATGTTCCGGCCGAGCAGCACCGGCCCGTCACCGTCGTGGTGGCAGGCGCCGCACGCGGTGGTGAACAGGCGCTGCGCCGCACCCGGCGGCGCGGCCGATGCGGCGGCGCGCTGCACGACCAGGGCAGCGGTCGCCGCCGTCTCGACGCCCGGCGCGTTGAACGCCGCGAGATAGGTCGCCATCGCGCGCACGTCGGCGTCGGGCAGCGGCGCGAGCTGCCGCACCACCGGCGCCATCGGCCCGCTCGCGCTGCCGTGCTCGGCCGAATGGCCGAAGCGCAGGTAGCGGAACAGCGCCTCTTCGGTCCACGGCACCGGCGCGAGGCTCAACGACGTGAGCGCCGGCGCCTCCCAGCCGTCGACCATCGCGCCGGCGAGGTGCGCGGCACCGCCTCGCTCGGCACCGAGCGCGTCGCGCGGCGTGTGGCACGCACCGCAGTGGCCGAGGCCGTTGACGAGGTAGGCGCCGCGGTTCCATTCGGCCGACCGCGCGGCGACCGCAGGCGCGGGGCCGGGCGCGAGGTACAGCGCGTTCCACGCGGCCATCAGCGCTCGCACGCCGAACGGGAATGCGAGCCGCGTCTCGGGCACGTGCGACACCACCGCGGGCTGCGCCATCAGGTAGGCGTAGAGCGCGGCGAGGTCGGCGTCGGTCGTCCTCGTGAACGCGGTGTACGGGAACGCCGGGTACAGATGGTGCCCATCGCGCGAG
>DATMIN010000484.1:0-12491 GCA_035554275.1 Burkholderiaceae bacterium | reverse complement strand
GGTCACGAACGAGCTCTCGCCGGAGGCAAGGAACAGCGCCACATTGGCGACCTCTTCGGGTTTGCCGAGGCGGCCGACCAGTGTCTTTCCGATCATGTAGTCAGCCCATTCCTTGTCCTTGAGCTGCTCGTGCGTCTGACTTGTTTCAATGACGCCGGGCGAGATTGAATTGGCGCGCATCCCGTGCTCACGGCCCTCCATGGCCAACTGCTTTGTCATGCCGACGATGCCCATTTTGGCTGTGGCGTGAGCGAGGCCGCCAAGGGTGCGGAACACGCGCCAGCCGGTCAGGGATGCGTTGTTGACGATGGTTCCACGACTGCGTTTCAGATGCGGCCAGGCTGCCTTGGTCATGAAGAAGACGAGGTCGACTTCCTCGCGCGTGTTCCGGTGCCACTCTTCCTCGGTGATGTCCTCGATCCAATTGAAATGAGCCATTGCCGCGTTGTTGAACAGCACGTCGATCCGCCCATGCTCGCGAATGGCGAAATCTGCGAGCCTCTGGCAGTCGGCCATCTTGGTGAGATCGACCGGATGGAGCGAGGCCATCCGGCCCCCGGCCGCCCGCACCAGGTCGACCGTCTCCTGGGATGCAGTCACATGGGTCCCGCAGCCGACGACCAGTGCGCCTTCCTCCGCGAAGCGCAATGCCGCAGCGCGGCCAATGCTGCCGCTCGTGCCCGTGATGATGCAAACCTTGTCCTTCAACCGCTGCGACATGGAAGGTCCTTGATGCTGTTGCAATGACACGGCCGGCCCGCCAAGCCGTGGGAAGCGCTATCGACTCGAAGTCATTTGAGGGGGCGTGGCAGCTCTAGGTGATCTTGGCGGCAATGCGTTCAGCCAACATCATCGTTGGGAACGCTGTCGCAACCGAGGGCACGTCCGGCCAGATCGATGCGTCGATGACGCGCAGCCCCTTGACGCCACGTACGCGCCCCTCGATATCCACCACGGCGTTGGGATCGCGGGCGCCTCCCATCGGGACGGTGGACGTCGGGTGCTGGTAGGTCGTGACGCCGGCCGTCAATGCGGCGTCGATCGACGCGCGACTGGTGTTGGCGGCGCCCGGCACCAGTTCGCCACCGACGTTGCGGGCGAAAGGCGCGTGCCGCGCGATCTCCCGGATCATCTCGACGCCGTCGATCAGCCGCTCCCTGTCGCCACCATCGCGCAGGAAGCCGAGATCGATGACGGGCGCAGCGTTGGGGTCTCGGCTGGCGATGGTCAGCGAACCGACCGACCGGGGGCGGACGAGCGCGGCAAAGAGCAGGAACATGGCGCCGGTGGGAGATTTCCCGTCGTCCGGGAGCGGCGCCGTGCTGATGTTGAGGTCGGCCTCGTCGCCAGTCGCGTGGCGTGACCGTGCCCAAAGCATCGCGCCGATCGGCGGATAGGGAAGGCCGACCGCTTCCTTGCGGATCGACCACACCGTCGGAACGACCGGATGATCCTGCAGCCTGCGACCCACCGGCAGGTCGGCGATGACGGGAATGTCGAGGCGACGCAGCGCGTCGGCTGGCCCGATTCCGGATCGCATGAGAATCGCCGGGCTGACGTAAGTGCCGGCGGACAGGATGACCTCACCGGCTGCGACGACTTCTCCGCCGGCCAGCCGAACTCCCGTCGCTTGGCCTTTCTCCACGACGACGGCGTCGACCATCGTTTGGTCGCGAATCGTCAAGTTGGCGCGGGCGCGAACTGCCTCGCCCAGCAGCGTCATGCCGGTATTGAGACGAACACCCATGCGCGTGTTCATCACATAGGGGCCGACGCCCAGCGGCTGCTCGGTCGCAAAGCCAGCGGATCGTTGATGACCAGCGGCGCGGGCTGAAGCGACAAAGGCCAGGTGCTGGTCGGAGAGTTCCTCGTCGCCGAGTTGGTGCAACGGGAACGGTCCTTCGCGGCCCACACCGCCGGTGCCGGACGTCCGCTCCAGTGATTCATAGAATGGACGCGAGGACTCCCAAGTCAGCGCGCCGAGATCGTGCTCTCTGGCCCAGCGACTGTGGTCGAACTTCGGCAGTCGCATGGCCACTGCCCCGTTGATGGCGGACGAGCCGCCCAGCACCTTGCCGCGATTGAGGGGAATCTTCCTGCCGATCACGCCAGGCTCGCTTTGAAAGCCCCAGTCATGCTGCGCATCGCCGCCGAGAAGATCCTGGCGCCGGACCGGGTCGGGATAGGCGTTCGGCGGATAGGCCTTGCCCGCTTCGATCAAGAGCACGCGACGCGACGGATCCGCGCTCAGGCGATTGGCGAGCACGGCTCCAGCGGAGCCGCCACCCACGATGACCACGTCGAATCCGGTACGGCCTTGCACTTGCGCAGTGGCTACGCCGGATGCCAACAAACCGACCGCCGCTGCTCCACCAGCGAGAAACTCGCGGCGATTCTGGTCAGCGGTTTCAGATTCCTTGTTGTCACTCATCCTTGCTGCTCCGTCTTCATGAAGGTGTTTCGGTCCGCGCTGCGCATGCTCTGCCTCCCATGATAAGGCTAGGGTCAGCGCCATTGCCTGACTAGGCTGCGCGGTCAAGTTGCTCTCGTCCAAGAAGTGAAGGAATGGCCATCGACATGTTCGACCTGAGCGACGCGGCGTGAGCGGGGCGCTCGTCGAGTGCCCAGTGCATCCTCGTACCCAGTTCATCGATCACCGCAGCCGCGTCGCAGACGGGGCCGACGAAGGTCTTCCCGGATTCGCCACGCTTGGGAGACATGCGGCGCCGATGCCTCGGCGCAGATCACTCAATCCGACTTGTTCCTCATGAGCGCAGGCCAAAAGAATCAGGTCGAGGCCGCCGCAAGGATTTCGCCGCTGCACGCCCCGAATCCAATGCGGGCACATCCCTCGCGCTCGCACCATGCACGCAGCGTCACCACGTCGCCGTCCTCGAGAAAGCTGCGCGATTCCCCATTGGGCAATGCAATCGGCTGCTTGCCGCCGCGACTCAACTCCAGAAGGCATCCCTGCTCCCCTTCACCCGGACCCGATTGAGTTCCCGTGCCGAGCAGATCGCCGGGTCGCAGATTGCACCCACCTTCGGTGTGATGGGTCACCATCTGTGCCAACGACCAATAGCAGTGGCGAAAGTTGGATCGGCTCAGCCGCATGGCCTGTCCGTCGGAACGCGGTGTAGCGAGCCACACTTCCAGCTCGATGTCGAACCCCTGTGGTGGCGTGTCGCTGCGGTGGCGAAGATTCGGCAGCGGCTGCGGGTCGGTCGCTTCGCGTGGAAGAGCGATACGAAACGGTTCGAGCGCTTCGAGCGTCACGATCCATGGTGAAAGGCTGGTGGCAAAGTTTTTGGCCAGAAATGGGCCGAGCGGCTGCGACTCCCAGCCTTGCACGTCACGCGCCGACCAGTCGTTGAGCAAGCACAGACCGAAGACATGTTGGTCCGCGACATTCACGTCGATGGACTCACCTCTGGCATTGCCTGCGCCGATGAAAGCACCCAGCTCCATTTCGTAATCGAGCCGGCGCGTGGGTCCGAAGTGAGGCGTGCCTTCGCCCGGCGCGCGAGACTGACCCAGCGGACGGCGGATTTGCGTTCCGCTGATGTCGATCGACGATGAGCGGCCGTGATAGCCAATGGGCAGCCACTTGAAGTTCGGCAATGGCGGGTTGTCCGGCTGAAACACCCGCCCGGCGTTGACCATGTGGTGATAGGACGTGAAGAAGTCGGTGTAGTCACCAATCTGGGCCGCAAGCGCGTATTCGGCGTCCGCTTGGGGCACCATGCAGTCACGCAAAGCCGCGGTCGGCGGCGCGCCCTCGCGCAGCAACTTCGAGATCGCGAGCCGAAGTGTCGACCACGCGATCGGGCCCATGGCCATCAGACCGTTGAGCGTCGGCGCAGCGGCCATCTCGGCTGCCGCTGCCGCTGTGCCGCTGAATGCGCCGGCACGCAACGCGGCGCGGAGGTCGAGGATCATGTCGCCGATGGCCACGCCGCCGCGCAACGCCTCGCTCGTCGAGCGGCGGCGGAACACACCGTGCGGCAGGTTCTGGATGGGGAAGTCGATGCCGGGCAGATTGGCCGACTCGATCCAACTCCGCAGGTTCGGAGCGTGCGTTTCGTTGAGCATGGGTTTGCGGTGAATGGTTGCGCTCGTTCAGTGAGCCTCTTGGCAGCCGTCGCCGTGCTGCGCACAAGCCGCCATTTTGAGCCTGCGATAGCGCCCCGACTCGGCCATCACCTCGAACATCGGCAGCGGTTGGGCGCCGAACTCGACGTAGAAGGTGTGCACGTTGCCGAAGATGCGTTCCTCGTCGGCCCAGCCGCGGAAGGCGTCGAGGGCGATGTCGCGCGTCGCCTCCACGTAACCCAGGCCGGCATCGAAGCGCTTGCGCGCCTCGGTGCGGAAATAGACGATGTAGTCGCGCAGGCCTTGCACGCCGCGCTTGTCGGTGACCGGGCCGTGCCCGGGCACGACGGTCTCCACGTCCCACGCCAGGATGCGGTCGCACGCGGCGACCCAGCTGTCGACGCTGCCGGGGAACAGCAGCGGGTGGACCTGATGAAACAGCACATCGCCGGTGAAGACCAGCTTGTCTTGCGGGATGTAGACCGCCACGTCGCCCTTCGTGTGGGCCGGGCCGACCTTGAGCAGTTGCACGGTCTTGTTGCCCACCGTCAGCGTCAGCTCGCTGTCGAAGGTGCGGGTCGGCATTTTTTGCGCCGCATCGTGCACCCCGAACTTGCCCATGGTCTCGTGCATGTAGGCGCCGGCCTCGCCGAACTGCTGCCAGTTGGCGAGCAGGTTCTTCATCGGATTCGCCGGGCTGTCGATGAAGAGCATCTCTTCGGCCGCGGCCGCCGAGGCGATGATCTCGGCCCCTTCGAGCAGGCTGTTGCCGGCGGTGTGATCGGGGTGCGCGTGGGTGTTGACGACGGTGCCGATGCGCTGCGCGGCGGGCACGGCGGCGCGCATGCCGTCGAGCATCTCGCGGGTCAGCGGCAGGTTGGTCAACGTGTCGACGAGCAGGCACTCGCCGCTGTCGACGATCAACCCCGCGTTGCTCAGGCCGAAGCCGCCGTCGGGCTGCAGCCAGGCGTAGCCGCCGCGGCCCAGGTCGTGCAGGCCCTTGTCGAAGGTGCTGTCATTCATCGCGTACTTTCCGGGTTCGTGAAGTGGAGGATCCGCTGCCGCGGCGAGCGCGCGACACGGGTGTCTTCGGCGCGGTGCCCGCCAGCGGCGCGGCGCCGAGCAGCTGGCACAGGCCGACGAGAAACTCTTCGATGCCGCGTGCCTGGTCGTTGCCGGCAAACCTGCCGTGCGACAGCGTCCGGATCCGCTCGCCGCCGCCCATCGCGTACTGCAAGGTTCCGAACACCGCGTGCAAGCGCCAGTAGAACGATTCGTCGTCGAGTTGCGGGCAGGCCTGACGCAGCAGGCGCACGAAGCGAAACGAGGTTTCGTCGATGATCGAGGCACGAATGCGCCGGACCTCGGGCGCCGCGCTGCTGCCCAGGCAAGCCAGCAGCCGGCCGACGAGATGGCGTTCGCGCTCCGATTCGTCTTCGTGCAGCAACGCGGGCACGAGAAACGCCTCGAGCACCTCGCGCAGATCGGGCACACCCCCCGCCGCGCGCATCAGGCAGGCGTCGAAGCGGCGCAACCGTTCCTCGGCGACCGGTCGAAGGCGGCGTTCGCAGGTCGCCTGCAGCAGCGCCTCCTTCGAGCCCCAGTAGTAGTGCAGCGCGCCGAGGTTGGCGCCCGCGTGCTCGGCGATGGCCCGGATCGAGGTCGCGTCGTAGCCGCGTTCGCCGAACAGCAGTTCGGCAGCGTCGAGGAAGGCGGCTTCCGTGTTCTCGGCGGAGCGCGGGCGCCGGGGTGGGCGGGCAGCGGCTGATGTCATCGTTGGTTGCGCAGGGCCGACCCCGTGCGTCGCTGCAACGGCGGCACCTGCCAGCGAAGCGGGGTTGGTTTCGATGCTAAGGCCTCACTCGATCTTGAAGCTGAAGTCCTGGGTCGCCACCAGTTCGGCCTCGGCGCCGGAGACACACTCGTAGCGCAGCATCGCGCTGCGCACCGCGGCGTGGTACACGCGCGGCCCGGACAGGATGCGCACCTCCACGACCTTTCCGCCACGGATGTGCGCTTCCGCCTTGACGGTCCCCTCGATGCCGTCGTCGACGGCTTTCTTCGGCGTCTCCGGGCGGATCTGCCTCGGACAGGCGAGCGCGATGTCGGAGGCTACCGAGGGCGCAGGGGCGGGTGGGGCAGGGGGCGTGGCCGTCGGCGCGGCCATCGGTTCGGCGCTTTGCACCGACGTGATGACGGGTGCGGTGGTGGTCGCAACCGGCGCGACATCCGGCGGCGGTACATAGGCCGTCGGCGGCGCCTGCACTTTGGGCGCTTCCTGCTTGACGATCGGTTTGGGCGGCGGCGGCGGCGGAGGCAGCTTGACCTCCTCGATCAGCGTCGCATCCACCGGCTTCTTCACCACCTCGATGGCCTGGCGCGCCAAGCCCGAGACCAGCGCATAGCCGAGCACCAGGTGAAAGCCCACCATCGCCGCGATGCCGACGGCGCCGAAGCGGCTCTTCGGCTTGAAGTCGCGGTTCGCGCGGCCGGGCCCTGCGCCGTGCAGCGTGGCGATCAGGGCGCTCATGGCACGAACTGCTCGGCGCCGACGATCCCGAGCTTGGTCAGCCCCAGGCGCTGGGCCGAGGCGAGCACGCCGGCCACGGTCTCGTAGCGGGCCTTGCGGTCGGGGCGCAGATGGACCTCGGGCTGGACCGGCCGGGCGGCGGCCTGTTCGATGCGCCGCTCGACCTCGGCGCGGTCGGCGACGGCCTCGCCGTTCCACAGCACGACGCTGCGCGAATCGATGTCGATGCGCAGCACTTCGGGCTTGAGCTCGCTTTGGGGCGGGTTGCCGCTGGGCATGTTCAGGTTGACCGAGTGCAGCTGGATCGGGATCGTGATGATCAGCATGATCAGCAGCACCAGCATCACGTCGATCAGCGGCGTGGTGTTGATGTCCATCATCGGCTCGTCGGGGGCCGTGGCTTGGCGTCGTTGGGCGGTCTTGCGCATGTCAGTTGCTCCACCGCGCTTCGCGCGACCCGCGAGGCATGAAACGTTGGGATGTTGCTCCACGCCTGCGTGGCCTCGGCGCGGCGCGGCAGGCGGTGCCCGGCGTGGGCTCATGCTGTGGCGGTCGTCGCTGCGCGCCGACTTCGTTGCGGTGCTCGGTCCGAGGTCGCGTCGACAAACTCGCTGCGTTCGCTTCGCTCACTGCGCTCAAACAGTGTCGACGAGTCAGATGTGGAAGCGCGCTGCGCGCGCCGACCTCGGCCCTGCGCTCCTCACCGCCACAGAAATCGCCCCCGCCGGGCACCGCCTGCCGCGCTGCAACCAGCGGTGCTTTTTCGACGAGAAAAGCCGGTGCTGCCGCAAAGGCGCGTCCGGGCAGGTTGCGCAGCGCCTCTGGGGCGCCGAGAAGCACAGGGCGCGTGGCCCCGCGCGCAGCGCGATCGTCAACTGACTCGTCGACATTGCTTGAGCGCAGTGAGCACAGCGAACGCAGCGAGTTTGTCGACGGGGCCATGCGACCGAGCATCGCAGGGGAGCCGCAGCGAAGCGAAGGCCGCTCCAGCGAAGCGGAGCAGCCTGCCCGGACGCGCCTTTGCCGCGCAGGCCTCACCTGCCGATGCTCTCGCTTGTCCCCGAGGATTTCGTACGGACGTTTCATTTCAGTTCTTCGCTGGCGGCTCGGTGATGAAGCCGACCTTGACGATGCCCGCGCGCTGCGCGGCATACAGGATGCGGCCCACGGGCTCGTAGTCGCTCTTGAAGTCGCCGCGGATGTGCAGCTCGGGCTGCGGGGTCAGCAAAGCGACTTTCTTGAGCTTGTCGATCAGGGCCTGCGTGCCGGCGACGCGCGCGTCGAACCAGTACGTGCCGCCCTGGCCGTCGACCGAGATGACGATGTCTTCCGGCTTGCTCTCGCGCACTTCGTTGCGCTCCTTGGGCAGCTCCACCGGCACCGAATAGTTCACCACCGGGATGGTGATCAGGAAGATGATCAACAGCACCAGCATCACGTCGACCAGCGGCGTGGTGTTGATGGCCGCGACGACCTGGTCTTCGCCGCCCCCGGCGGCGGGCATGTTCATCGCCATGGCGTTCAGGCCGGCTGGCCGGACGCCAGCAGCACCGAGTGCAGCTCGCCGCTGAAGTCGCGCACGTCGTCCATCACCGCGACGTTGCGGCGCAGCAGCCAGTTGTAGCCGAGCACCGCGGGCACGGCCACGGCCAGGCCGAGCGCGGTCATGATGAGCGACTCGCCGACCGGGCCGGCGACCTTGTCGATCGACGCCTGGCCGGCGATGCCGATCGCGGTGAGCGCGTGGTAGATGCCCCAGACGGTGCCGAACAGGCCGACGAAGGGCGAGGTCGAACCGACCGTGGCCAGCAGCGACATGCCGTTGGACAGGCGCCGCTGCACGCGCTCGGTGGCGCGGTGGATGCTCAGGTCGACCCAGTCGTTGAAGTCGACCTTGCCGTGCAGCCCGTCGTGCTTCGCGGTGGCCTGCACGCCGGCGTCGGCGATGAAGCGGAACGGGCTGCCGTCGGCGAGCCGCTCGCTGCCGGCCTGCACGCTGCCGGCGCTCCAGAACTCGCGTTCGGCCTTGCGTGCCTGGCGGCCCATCTTCCCCTGCTCGAGCAGCTTGGTGACGATGACGTACCAGCTCGCCATGCTCATCACGGCCAGGATCGCCAGCACGCCCTTGGTCACCGCGTCGCTCTGCGTCCACAGCGCATCGATGCCGTAGGGGTTGTCGACCTTGGCGGCGGCGACCTTGGCGGCGGCGGCCTTGGTCGGGGTGGTCGCGGCGGGTGCGCCGCTCGATGCCGATTGAGCGCTGGCGGACGCAGTCAGCGCGAACGCGCTGGCGACGGCGAGGCCGGCGAGCGCGCGGCGAAAGGCAGTGGTGAGTCGCATGCTGTCGCTCCGGTTCAGTCGTTCGCGCCGGTGCCGACCACGCGGTTGCGCAGCGTGCCCAGCCCCTCGATGGCCAGCTCGACCACGTCGCCGTCGGCGAGGAAGCGGCCCATCTCGACCAGCGTGCCGCCGCCCACCGTGCCCGAGCCGATGACTTCGCCCGGGTACAGCGTCTCGCCCTCGGAGGCGTAGGCGATGATCGCGTCCCAGCGGTGCGTCATGCCGCTGGTGTTGCTGCTGCCGCGGCCCATCGGCTCGCCGTTCAGCATGGCGCTCATCTTCAGGTTGTAGACATCGGCGATCTCGTCCTTCGTCACGAGCCAGGGGCCGAGCACGTTGGCGCCGTCGAAGTCCTTGCTCTTGGACATGCCCAGGCCGCCCTGGATTTCGCCCATCGCGGTGTTGCGCACCGAGAAGTCGTTGAAGATCGTGAAGCCGAAGATGTGCTCCCAGGCCTGCGCCTTCGCGATCGTCTTGCCGCGCTTGCCGGTGACCATCGCGATCTCGAGTTCGTAGTCGAGCTTCTCGCCGTAGGGCGGGCGCACGAGGTCGGCATCGGGGCCGCTGATGGCCAGGTGGTTGCCCTTGTAGTAGATGGGCTTCTGGTACCAGATGTCGGGAATCTTCGCGTTCGGGTCGATCCCCATCTTGCGCATGAAGTTGACGCCGCCCTGCATGTGCTCCTCGAACACCGAGCAGTCGCGGATGCGGCGCGGGTTCGGCAGCGGGGCCTGCAGTTGCACGTCGGCCAGCGCCACGGTGGCGGCGCTGGCGGCGCCGACGAGTTCGCGCACCGTAGCCAGCGCGGCGTCGCCGCCGTCGATCACGGCCAGCATGTCGGCGAAGTGGGCGCCGAGGTCGACGATGGTGGCGAGGTCGTCGCGCAGCACGCCGGGGGCGATGCGCCCGTCGGGCGTCTTGAAGGTCACGAATTTCATGGGGGTCCTGGTGGTGAATGGGGAAGGTCAGCCGCGCAGCGGCGTGGCCGGGAGCTGCCAGTGCGGTACCCAGTGGCCGTGCAGGCCGGGGCGCAGGCGTTGCGGCAGGCGCACGATGGCCAGCGGGCCGTCGGTGATGCGCATCGCGTCGAGCACGATCAGGTCGGTGTGGGGCTGGCCGTGGCGCAGCGCCAGCGCGATCAGGAAGCCGTCGCCTTCCGGCGCGTCGGCCGAGCGCGGCACGAACTGCACTTCTTCGAGCGTCGAGGCTTCGCCGATGAACCAGCGTTCGAGCTTCTTCTCCTCGAAGTCGAAGCGCGTCATGCAGTTGAACATCATCAGCGGCCGTTCGGTGGCGACCGTGCTGGTCCAGGGCTTCATGATGTCGAGCGAGCTGACGTAGCCGTAGCGGTGCTTGCGGGTGGCGTAGCGCTCGTCGATGCGCGGGAACTCGCAGACCTCGTGGTCGTAGCACTCCTCGTCGAAGCCGTCGTCGCTGCGCGCCATGTCGATGATCCAGCGCGAGACGTGCGGCGCCGAGGCCGTGAGGTCGAACGGCGCGCCGGTGATGTCGGGGAACCAGGGAAACGGGTTGCCGGCCGCCACCGGCGTGTCGATGAAAATCTTCGAGCCCTCGTTCCAGCCGTTCCAGATGTGCGTCGAGTAGCGGTTGTGGCCGCGGAACCAACGCAGGCCCTTGACGCCCTCGCGGCGCGGGATCACCGCCATGAAGACCTCTTTGCTCGGATCCCAGTGGTAGTGCGGGCGGCGCTGCTTGAGCCACTCGATGTTGCTGGTGATCGGGACGATCGGGATCACGATGTAGTCGCGCGTCACCGCGAAGTCGTGGACCATGCCCGAGTACGGCGCGACGATCCATTCCTCCTGCACGATCCTGCCCTCGGGCGAGATGCGGTAGTAGACGATGTCGGGCGTGGCCTCGCCCTTGGCCGCGAATCCGATCGCGTGCATCTCGCCGGTCTCGGGGTCGATGTGCGGGTGCGCGGTGAAGGTCTTGCTCTTGAGCGCGCCGTCGAAGAAGTGGTAGCCGTGCGTCTCGAGCGTCTCGGCATCCATCAGCATCGGCGGGCTGTCTTCCTTCAGGGCCCAGAGCTTGCCGGCGTGATAGACGATGCCGGTGTTGGCGGTGCCGCGGATCGCGCCCTTCACGCTGTCGTCGTCGGTGAACGGGTTGCGGTAGGCGCCGAACAACGCGCGCCCGGCCTCGCGCTCGGCGACGAACTTGTCGGTGCGCACATAGCGCGAGCGGTAGTCGACGCGGCCGCCTGCGGTGAAGCGGAACATGCTGACGTGGCCGTCGCCGTTGAAGAAGATGTCGTTCGGCCCGCGCGGCGGGAATTGCGGGTCGGGCCCGACGCGATAGAAGGTGCCGATCAGCTCCGGCGGTACCGCGCCGATCACCTCCAGGTCGGCGACGTCGCTCTCGATGCGGCAGGGCGCGTTGAAGCCGCGGAACACGGGCAGGTCGGGGAATTTGGTCGGCATGTCGGGCCTTGGCGCGGGGCGCGCTGAAGTGAAATAGATCATACGAACGACTTAATTCTAAGTCATCCCCTGGTCGGCGCGTCAACGGCCGCGTTCCTATCGGAAACCCCTAGGTGAAAGACCTGTCCTGGAGGGGCCATTTCGGGCTTGGCGTCGGTTGGCATCGACATTTATCATACGTACAACTTAGAAACATTTCACCGGGTCGTCCATGAGCCCGGGCCGCCATGACCATGACCCCTCCCGCCGCGCCAGGCCGCGCACCGCTGCACCTCGAGCCGGGCTTCGAATTCGCGTTCGCGATCCACCTCGGCTTCACGCCGCCGCACATCCTGAAGACGGCGCAACTGGGGCGCGAGCGTGCCGGCGTGTTCGTGACGCAGGGGCACTTCGAAGGGCCGCGCGTGCGCGGCGACGTGGTCGGTGCGAGCGGCGGCGACTACGCCGAAATGCGCCCCGACGGCGTGCTCGACTTCGACGCGCGCTACATGCTGCGCACCCACGACGGCGTGCTGATCTACCTGCAAAGCCGCGGCTACCGCTGGAGCTCGCCCGAAGTCGGCCAGCGGATGATGAAAGGCGAGGCGGTCGATCCGTCGGAGTACTACATGCGCGTGTCGACCCGCTTCGAGGTCGAGGCCGGGCCTTATGAATGGCTGGCGCGCAACGTCTTCGTCGGCCTCGGTGCGCGCACCCGCGAAGGCAACGTCATCCGCTACTTCCAGCTGCTGTGAGGGCGCGCGCGTGAACCCTGTCTCGACCTCATCTGCGCCGCCGCTGCTGGCGCCGCTGTTCACCTGCGCGCCGGCCTCGGGCGAGACCGGCTCGGCCGGCCTGCGGCGCGGCCCGCGCCGCCGCACGATCGACATGCACTGCCATGCGCTGTGCGTGGCGGTCGAGGCGCTCGTCGGGCCGCACCCGCGCAAGCGCGCCGACCAGGCCGCGATGGACGCGGCCCAGGGCGCCGCATCGGTGGCGCACAACGCCGGCATGCTGGCCCAGGCCGGACCGCGCCTGACGCAGGTCGCGCAGCGCCTGGCCGACATGGACGCGATGGGCGTCGACGTGCAGGTGCTCAGCCCGGC
>DATMIN010000483.1:0-26631 GCA_035554275.1 Burkholderiaceae bacterium | reverse complement strand
CAGGCGTTGCATGAACGGTGACAGATTTGAGTTCTCGGGGTTGAAGCCGTTGGCAGCCATCTCGCGTGTGAGAACCAGCTTGGCGCGAACAGCCTCCATGAGCACGAGGAGGAAAAGAGTCCAACAGAGAAACCCGAGAAGGGCCAGAAGCGTCGTGTTCATAGGTATTGGCTCCGTAGATCAGCGACGAATTGTGCGATGCAGTTGTGTCTTCTGACGCCTAACGTTTGACTTAAGCGGCCTGCCGTAGGCAGGTCCGCTTGAAGGAATGGTTAGGCCGCAGACGCGCCAAGGAAACGAGATGCATTGCTTTGACCTGAGTGGCTTGACACGGCACAGCGCGGCACAGCGCGGCTTCGAGTGGTCGATGTGCGCCGATGCTACGCGAAACACTCGGGCGCGCAGCGCCCTCAATTGACCAACTATTCAAGCCGTGCGAAGCACGAACCACAACCTGACTATTCAAGGTGCGCGAAGCGCGATCCAGGGCCTGACTATTCAGACTGCGCGAAGCGCAAACCATAGCCTGACTTTTCGACGGACTTGGCAAACCCGCGCGGATCGACTCAGCGCGAGACGGGGAGGTTCTTGCATTCACTGCGGCCTAACGTTTGACATGAGCGGCTCGCGGAGGCCGCAGGCCGGAGCGAGTCCGCTCGATGGAAGGGTTAGGTTGCGCGGTTTGTCAAAGTAAGTGCAACACCCCAGCCAGAAACAGCTCGCCGGCCCGGTGGGCATGTGGGCAGGCTGCCTTTGAGGCTGTCCACATGTCCACCGGGCGCCACGACCACTTTACGGACAAAGCGGCCGGGCCGAAGATGAAAAGGCGTGCGTGATAAGGACTTGCCCTGGTCTTGAGGGTGTTGCACTTCAAATGTGACTTCAAGCGTCACCGTCAGTAAGCGGGGTCTCGGGGCCCTCTTGACGCCGGCCGATGCATGAGGCCGACGATGCTCAGATGTCGAGCACGTGCCGCAGCATGTGGAACGGTACGCGCCACGTTCCACCGTCGGCGGTGCCGGTGCCGATCGTGGCGGTGCGTTGGTTGATGCGCACGACCACGCCGGTGATGGCCCTGCCGTCGCGGTCGTCGAACGTGACGGTGTCGCCGCGTTGGAACGCGCGCGCCTTGGTTGCCGCGGTAACCGGCTCTGGTGGCGGCTCGTACGGCGCCTGTTCGCTTCGACGCTCGGCGTCGGTGTAGCCCTGCATCGCCAGGCACGGGATCTTCCAGGTTCGCTTGGTCCCTTCCTCCAGCACCGTGGCCTGCGTGTCCCTCATGGCGATGATCTTGCCGCGGCGCATCTGACCGTCGCGGAAGTCGACGAACTGCACGGGCTGTCCAAGATGCAGAGTCGCGCGGGCGGCGATGCCGCGGCGCGGGTCAGCGAGCATCCCTTCGATGAGCGCCTTGAGCTGGTACAGCTGCAGGCTCGTCGCGCCCTGCAGGGCGTCGATCATCTGCGGGTCGGTAGCTTGCGAGTTCACGCCTTCGGTCTCTTGCTTGCAGCGCTCGAGTGAGTTGCCTCAGGCTGCCAGTGGTTGCTCTTCAACGCGCGGCCCGATGTTCCACGGCAGCAGCTCGTCGATGCGGTTGATGGGATGGTCGGCAATGCGCGTCAGGACCTCCCGCAGGTAGGCCTGCGGGTCGAGCCCATTGAGCTTTGCCGTCTCCACCAGACTGTAGATCGACGCCGCGCGCTCGCCGCCCGCGTCCGAACCCATGAACAGGTAGTTGCCTCTTCCAAGGGCAACTCCGCGCAGGGCGCGTTCCGCGGCGTTGTTGTCGATCTCGATGCGACCGTCGTCCCGGTAGCGCGTCAACGCCCGCCACCGTGTGAGCGAGTAGCCAATCGCCTTGGCGAGCTCCGACTTCGCAGACACCCTGCCGACCATGCCGGTGAGCCAGGCACGCAGATCCTCGAGCAACGGCCCGGCGCGTGCCTGTCGTTCGCGCCGCCGTAGGTCTGGTGGTTGACCGCGGATCTCGGCCTCGACCGCGTAGAGCGCCGCGATGCGCTGCAGCGCCTGCTCGGCGATGGACCCGGCCACGCGGCCCTGGTTCTCGTACATGTCCCAGAACGGTCGTCGTGCATGAGCCCAGCAAGCCGCCTCGTCAACACGCCCCGTCGCGTAGATCTTCCCGTAGCCCCCGTAGGCATCGGCTTGCAGAATGCCGCGGTAGTCCTTCAGATGGTCCTGCGGGTGCTCGCCCTTGCAGTTGGGCGAGTACCGGTACCAGGCTGCGGGTGGCTCGGTGCTTGCGGCCGGGCGGTCGTCGCGCACGTAGACCCACAGCCGCCCGGTCTTCGTCCTGCCGCGCCCGGGGTCGAGCACCGGCACCGGCGTGTCGTCGGCGTGCACCTTGGCGCTGGCCAGCGTGTAGCGGCCGAGTGCGGCCACCAGCGGGTCGAGCAACGCATGGCTCTGTTCGACCCAGCCGCCGTAGGTCGAGGGATCGAAGCTCACGCCCTCGCGGGCGTGGATGCGGGCCAAGCGGTGCAGCGGGATGTGGTCGCAATATTTGGAGACGAGCACGTTGGCGAGTAGCGCCGGCCCGGCAACGCCGCGCGCGATCGGCCGGCTCGGTGCCGCCGCCTGGAAGATCGACTGGCAGGCCACGCACGCCAGCTTGGGGCGCACATGACGGATCACCTTGAAGCGCGCCGGCACGTACTCGAGTTGTTCGGACACGTCGGCGCCGATCTGGCGCAGATGACCACCGCAGGCGGTGCAACCACAGGCGTTGCCGGTCGCATCAACCGCAGCATCGGTCGCGGCAGGGCGGTGCAACTGGTTCTCGCGCGGCAGGTGTGCGGGCAGTTGCCGATCGATGCCTGCGTTGTTGGCCGCATCAGGCTTCGGGGCCGCCTTGGGCGCCGGATGTTCATACAGTGGTGCGCCTTCGATCAGGGCGATCTGCGTGTCATCCAGCTGCTCGCTGGAGCGTCCGTACTGAGTTCGGCGGGCGCGCAGCAACTGCAGCGTGAGCTTGTCGACCATCAGCTTGAGGAAGACCACCTCGGCGTCGCGCTCCTGGACGACGCGCAGCAGCGCTTCGATGGTGTAGGGCGTGTTGTTGGTGGTCGGCACAGAGATCTACTGTGCCGACCTTCGACGGTGCCTGCCATTGGTGGCGCACCGGAGGCGAGTTCATACAGTGGTTCAGGCCGCGAGTTCGGGCTGATGCGTTCGCACAGGCATGCGCCAGTCGATGCCTTCGAGCAGCATCGACAACTGCGCCGGCGTCAGCGACACGCTGCCCGATGTGGCCTGCGGCCAGATGAAGCGGCCGCGCTCCAATCTCTTGGCCAACAGCATCAGGCCCTGGCCGTCGAACCACAGCACCTTGAGGATGTCGCCGCGCCGGCCGCGGAACACGAAGACGTGGCCGCAGAACGGGTTCTCGGCGAGTGCGGTCTGCACCAGCGCGGCCAGACCGTCGAAGCCCTTGCGCATGTCGGTGTGGCCGGCCACGATCCAGACCCGGGTGTTCGACGGCAGGCCGATCATGCGAGGCTGCGCAGGGCCGTCAGAACCGTTCGCAAACTGGCCTCGTCGACGCTACCGCGCAGCCGCACGCGGGCGTTGCCGATCTCGACCTCTATCAGGCCACCGCCTGATCGCACGGTCGACGTTGATGGCGTGCAGGGCCTCTCGGCCGGTGCAGTCTCGATGGACACCGGCAGCAGCACTGCGGCCGGGCGGGCGGGTGCAGCGCCTTGCGCTATTGCGTTCTGGTGTTTGCGGCGCCAGCCGAACAGCAGGTTCGCGTTGATGCCGCCTTCCATCGCGATGGCCGCGACCGACACGCCCGGCTCCAGGCTGCGCGCGACAAGTTCCTCCTTGAACTCTGCGCTGTGTTCACGCCGGCGACGCGGCGCCCTTACGACTGGCTTGTCCATGATGTGCATTAGCGGCTTGATGCACACCATCGCAGGCGCGCTTGATCACGCGATGCTGCTCATCTGGACTGCTCTGGGCAATAGGGCCTTGAGGCCGCGCTTACCTTGCGAATCGCCAGCACCGAGATGCTGCAGCGGACGCTGGACGGGTTCATGCGCTCGTTCAACGAGCTGCGGCGGCATCAGGCGCTGGGCGGGCTGACGCCGGAAGAAGCCTGGCAGGGCATGACGATGGCCGAGGTGCAGCGGGCGCATGCCGAGGGCCGCGCGCGGTGGGTCGAAGAGGCGTTCGATGGCTTGATCGCGGAGTCGGACTGCCGCATGCGATGTTGAAGACAGGCGCGTCGACCAGAACGTGAACGAGAGCCTGTCCGCGAAGGGGCAGGTGCAAGCGTGCCCGCATTGTCGAGATGACTCGACAAATGAGCAGATCGACGCCGGCTGGTAACGTTGAAAGCGCGGTCCGGATGCGCGCAGGGCCTGCGGTGAACGCCCTGGCGGTCGAAACGTGGCCGGTGGCGCAGCCGGTGGGTGTGGTAGCCATGCGGACAGGACAGGCTGGCCAGGCGGTTGTAGGCGTCGTAGTGCATGCGCTCGGTGAAGCCGCGCGCGTCGGTGTGGGTGCTCTGGTTGCCGCGGCCGTCGTAGCCGAAGCGGTTGACGGCGCCGCTGGTGGTGACCACGTTGCCGGCTTCGTCGAGGTGCGCGAACGCGCCCCTCTGGTCTGCTCAGCTCCCTATGTGGGAGTCTTCTCGGATTTCGTGCAGCAGCTTCCACGTAACGCCGTCTTTGCTTCGCATCAGCGCCTGCACCGCGCTCTGTGATCCCTTTCGCAAGAAGTAGACAACTCCAACAATACCTATCGCCCCGCAGTCAAACACCTTGAATGATGGAATTACGCGCCCGACAGGGGGAGCGAAGTCTCCCCAATCGACCGACAATGCCTTCAGCTCTGGAGCGCCGTCTTGACCTATGCTCAGTAGAGACAGATCCTCAAGACGTGCTCGTTTGTCGTGGGACTGCACATACGCAACGGCGGCGCCCCCCACCTGCAGCAGGGAGAGGCAGTAGAGCTTGTGATAGTAAGGACTTGGGCCATCCGCGACGCTGTCGTCGTGGAGCGGATAGACACCTAGCCCCATCGCATCCGAGGCGACCGGATAGAGTCCCATCGCCTCATCGGTGACTCGAACATCGTCGACCACACCAAGGGCGGCAAACCTCTTCGGTCCTCCTATCCGACCTAGCCAGTATTCCACTTGCGGGTCTGATGACCACCAGGAGGGCAATTTTTCCTGCGTGGCCATTTCGATCGCTGCGCGCGTGAACTTCTTTGTCTGGCGGTCTGGCAATACGTCGACCCTGCCGGCTTGCATGTCCACGACCACCCTTGCAGCTCGGCCTCGCTTTCGCACCGCATAGTCAGCGCGTGCGTCGCCAATCTCGCGCTGAACCATTCCGAACAGCGTTAGCTTCGTTGAACTGAGGTCTGCGTCGAAGGCCATCACGCCTGGAACACAGAACACTTGGCGCACGCTCTCCTGCGTGACAACAAATCCTGCCACACCGGCGGTCCCGCTCCAAATCAAGAGGTCCGACTCTGAGTCGTATGGCAGGGAGAAGACAACACGCCTTTCGGTTACCGAACGAATGCCGCCGACATCTGGCAACGCAGCGCAGTCCACAGCGTATGGCTTTGTATTGCCAAGCAGGAGATAGAGCGTGCTATTGCTTGCAGCCCAAGAACACCGCGTGCCCCTGTGGACGGTCACAAACCATTCGGCCCATGAGGATGTCGCCTCACGACGCTGATGGACGTACACAGTTGCGCCGTCATCACGAAGCGCTAGCAGATTGCCTTGGTCGTCGATGACCAAGGGGTGTACGAGCGAAGATGTAATCGCTTGGCTGGAATTCATGTGATTCAACGGCGGATCCAATCGTACCCGTTCTTGCCCAACCAGCTACCGCCCCAGTAGCCAGCGACACCGAAAGCCAAGCCACCAACGATAGCGCCGAGCGGCCCACCTACGGCAAAGCCACCGGCGGCACCGATCTCACCGGCCGCCCACGCAGTAGACCATCCGCCAGCAATGCGAGATGCTTCTCTCGTCGTGTTGTTCCATTGCCCAGTCTGCATGCTCTGATTGATCTCGGTTCCGAGGCTGTAGCCATCAGACGCGGCGCCTACAACTGCCAAGCCCTTGCTAACCATGCTTAGGCCCTTGACGGCTGCGGCTTTGGTCGTTTCCGCTGGGTTTGCCTTGGACTCGATGACTCGCTCGAGGGCTTCCCGTTCCGTCATTCCTTTCTCGTTCTGGTACTTCCGAACCAGTTCATCAACCGTCTTGCCAGTCGGCTTGACGTCTTGCGAATACTTCAGGCCTTCTTCGGATAGCTTGGACCTTGCGTCGTCCATGATCTGATTGCGCTCTACCGACTTCGCTTCAGCATTCGCTCGAAGTTCTTCGATCGAAGCGTCTTGAGGCAAGCGGTACTTGTCCGGAAGGCCGTTCGCTTTCTCGATGTACTCGGTGAGCCGAACATCTGCATCCGACACCAAGTCTGGCCACTGGTGCGGACTCAACCCCGAGTCAAGGCCAAGCCCGGCGCCAGCCAAGAGGCCACCATCAAGGCCAGTATCAATGGGAGTTACCGTTTCGCGAATCACGCTCTCGCGGTTCAGCCGGTCAGTGATTGCACTGTCACGGCTTGCGCCCATCGTCCGGACCTCGTCGCTGATGGCGCTCAAGCGAGCAATGCGCGACTGCAGCTCAAGAACACGCGGGTCATCGTTCGAGCCAGTGCTCAGCCGCAGTCGGCTGCCCGAGGCATCGGCGGTCGGGTCGAACGAGTTCACCGGACCATACGCATCGCTGAAAGTCTGGCCCGTCTGCACCGAACGCGAAGGGAAGTAGGCGCCATCATCGGCCGCCTGCGCAGCCGCTTGGTACCTGTTGAGCCGCGCAGTTTCGGCATCGGACTGGTCGGTCGCCTTGCTCGAATCCACGCCGCCAGCCTGCGGCTTCGAGGCGTCTGCGATGGAGCCGCCCAACGCATTGCCAAGCCCATCCATGTACCGCCCACCCGCCTGCACCGCGAATTCGCCGATCGCGTTGCCCAGGTACCCCAGCGCCGCATCCTCACCGCGATGATCGGCCACGATGGCCGTGCCGATGGCCTGCACAGCCACCACTTTCCAATTCAGGTCGCCGGCCTTGTCGAAGTACTGCGGCGTCGTGGGCCGGTTGGACGGATCGCGGCTCGCACCGGGATCGCCTTCGGCGGACAGAACTCCGTTGTCGAACGCCGCTGCGGTGGCGAGTTGCACCCACTGCATCGCGTTGTCGCCACGGCCGCGGACCTTGCTTTCCAAGATCGACAGGCCGGAGGTGGCCGTACCGCTGTAGGCCTGAAGGGCTTTCCCGAAGGCGCCGCCGCCTGCGGCAGCCCCAGCGATTCCGGCCACGTTGCTGATCTTGCCGTCCACGATGAGCTGCTTGCCCACCTCGACGGCCACGCGCGCGGCAACTTGAGAGTTGCCGAAGACCTGCGTGACAGCGGAACTGGCGCCGAGGAAACCGGCCCCGCCGCTGATGGCGCCGCTGACAGCGGCCTTGCCCACTTGCTTCCAGCTGAAGCTTTCCTGCAGGCCCGCGGCCACGGCCAGGCCTTGAGTCAGGACGCTGGCCGCCGCGTACACGCTCGCGCCGATGGCCACGGCCGTGGCGAACGCCGCCACCCCGCCGGCGGCGACGCCCGTGGCGGTGAAGAGCGCGCCACCGGCAGCCAACAGTCCCGGTGTGGCCGCTCCGGCAGCCGCCAGCGCCGCACCGGCCGTAATCACCGCCGCGACGATCAGGATCACCACGATCAGGATCATCACCAGCGTCTGCCACCACTTCTTCTTTTTCTGGATGGTTCGGATCTCGGGGCTGGTGCTGCCGATGATCTCGCTCTCGTTGTAGACCTTGAAGGTGTCGGCGCTGTTGACGCTGTTGGCGACCGCGTTGGGGATCGTCAGCGTCGTGCCTTCGATCAGCGGCTCGCTGCCGGTCAACCCGTTGGCGTCGGCGATCAGGTACCAGTAGCTGGGGCTGCCGAAGTACATCGCCGCGATGCTTTGCAGCGTGTCGCCGGCTCTGACGACGTGGCTTTGCACGCTGCCCCCGGGCAGCCCGTCGGCGCCGAGCTGGCGCAGGCTGTAGTCGCTGAGCTGGGTGACGTTGGCCAGGCTGGCGTCGGTCAGCTGGATGAAGCCGTAGAGATCGATCACAGTACCGGCGGTCAATTGCGCGTCGGCGGGCAGCTGGGCCTGGACGTAGGCGACGACCTTGGCCTGTGCGGTGGCGCTCAGGGCATTGAAGCCGTCATAAGCGCGCGCGGCGATGTGGCGGGCGGTCTGGGTTCGGTCGATCTGGCCGTTCGTGCTGGCGATGTCGCTGGCCTGCAGCGTGAGCTGCCAGCCGACCACGTGCTGTTCGGCGTCCGTCACGGCTTGGCCGCCCACCAGGCGCAGCGTGTGCAGGCTGATCACCTGGTCGCCCTCGGCCTGGGCGATGCTCTTGTTGTTGGCGTACAGGTAGTTCTGCAGGTGGGTGGTGGCGCCGGTGGCGCCGCCGAAGAGCTGGCTCTGCACCTGCTGGGTCACGCTTTGGCCGGCGCCGTACTCGTCGTAGACGGGGGCGATGTCGGGGTCGCTCGCGTAGCCGGCGAAGAAGTCGCCCGCGGTCAGCGCGGTGGCCTTGTCGGCGCGCCCGATGATGTGGCCTTCGAGGTCGTACTCGAACACGGCCACGGAGTTCTCGCCGGCGCCTTGCTTGCGCCCGCGGTCGAGCAGGGTCAGGTTGCCGTTGCTGTCATAGCTGAAGCGGGTCGAGCCCTCCAGCCGCTCGGCGCCGCTGGCCCAGCTGTTGGCGATCGTCTTGCTCTGCTCGAGGTAGCGCACGTCGCGCAGGGTGATTTCGTCGAAGCCGTAGGCGTCGCCTTGCACGTGGGTCTGGATCACGTTGCCCACGGCGTCGTAGCTGTTGGTGCTGGTGGTGGTCTTGCCGGCGGCGCTGCTCACCGTGGTGGTGGCGCGGTTCTCGGCGTTGTAGCTGGTGCTGACGGTGTCGCCGCCGCGGGCGCGGTTGAAGGTGGTGTTGCCGTTGGCGTCGTATTGCCAGGCTTCGCCGGCGCTGCTGGCGCTGACGCGGTTGGCGGCGTCGTAGGTGTAGGTGGTCCGCACGCCGGCCTGGGTTTCAGAGAGGCGGTTGCCGTAGCCGTCGTAGACGAGCTGGCTGACGACCTCATCGCGCTTGCCGTCGAAGCCTTGTGTCATCCGCCCGGAGGCGTCGTAGGCGTACTCGTTGGCGTCGATGCGCACCCGGTTGCCGGCGGCGTCGAACTGGTAGGCCACGCTGAGCTGCTGGCCGAGCACGGCTCCGCCGCCGGCATCGAAGCCTGCGTCGGCGTCCACGCCGCTGAGCCAGCCCTGGTTGTTGTAGCGGTTGGTCTGGTGGCGCGTCGTGAGGCCGGCTTCGGTGAGGGTCTCCTCGATGCGCTGGTCGTTGGCGTCGTAGGCGTAGGCGACGGCGCGGTCGTTGGTCAGGTCCTCGATGCGGATCTGGTGGTCGGCGTCGTCGTAGCGGTACTCGATCTGCTTGCCGAAGGTGTCGCTGGTTTGCGTGAGGCGACCGAGCCAGTCGTGCACCATGGTTTCGGTGCTGGCGGCGGCGCCGGCCAGGCGGGCGTAGCCGGTGCTGAAGCCGGTGCTGCTGGCGGTGATCTGGCCGAAGGCGCCCAGGGTCCAGGTGGTGACGCGGCCGTTGGCGTCGGCCTCGGACAGGCGCTGGCCGTAGGCGTTGTAGCTGGTGCTGGTGACGCCGCCGAGCCGGTCGGTGCGCTGCACCATGTGGGCGTCGGCATCGAAGGCGTAGCGCTCGGTGTTGCCCAGGGCGTCGGTCTCGCTGGTCTGGTTGCCGGCCAGGTCGTAGCCGCGCTGCACGCTGTGGCCGAGGGCGTCGGTGTATGAGAGCAGCTGGTCGAAGGCGCTCCACTGGAAGGTGGTCACTTCGACGGCCTGGCTGGCCAGGCCGGTCAGGTCGTTGGCGCGCAGTTCGCTCAGGCGGTCGAAGGCGTCGTAGACGCGGTCGGTGCGCAGGGTCGAGGCGCTGTCGGCGCGCTGACCGTCCCATTGGCTGGCCAGGCGGTTGTAGGCGTCGTAGTGCATGCGCTCGGTGAAGCCGCGCGCGTCGGTGTGGGTGCTCTGGTTGCCGCGGCCGTCGTAGCCGAAGCGGTCGACGGCGCCGCTGGTGGTGACCACGTTGCCGGCTTCGTCGAGGTGCGCGAACGCGCCGGTCTCGGTGCGCACGACGCGGTTGAAGGCGTCGTATTCGGTGGCGAGCCGGTTCTCCAGCCCGGCGATGCCGGCCGCGCTGACTTCGAGCACCTGGTTGTTGTAGCGGTCGTAGGCGCGCCGCGTGCTCACCGCGCCGAAGCTGGTGGAGTGCTCGGTCTCGCCGAGCAGGTTGTGGGCGGCGTCGAAGCTGCGGGTGGTCACGCGCACGGTGTCGGCACCGGCGGCGTGCGCGGCGATGGCCGCGGCGTAGTCGGCTTCGAGCTGGGCCAGCGTGGGGCGCTCGGCCTGGTCGGTGATGGTGTCGACGAAGTTGCCCTGCGCGTCACGGCGCTGGAAGCGAACCTCCTTGCTGACGTTGCCGGCGCCATCGTAGAAGTAGCGCGTCCAGACGCCGCCGCTCTCGTTCGAGAACGTGCGCCAGCCGTTGCCGTCGAAGTAGTTCCAGCTGTGGTCGGCGCTGCTCTGGCCGCTCGCGCTGACGCTGACGGCCTCGGTGCGGCTCGCGTCGAGCGCGTAGGCGGTCACGCCGCGGCTGCCCGCCAGGCTCTCGGCCTGCACGTCGGCCAGCGTCAGCGGGCCGATCACGATGCTGCCGCCGATGTCGGCCAGCGTCGTGGTGGTGGTGGTCGTTACCGGCGGCGTGCCGCTGGTGCTGCTGGTCGTGCGGGTCTTGAGCGCGCGCAGCGTGTAGCTGCCGGGCTCGAGCGAGGCGAGGTCCAGCGTGCCGTCGGCGAACGCGGCCGTGACGGCGTGGCCGTCGGCGTCGGTGAGCGTGACGCTCAGGCTCTCGTCGGCGGCCAGCGGCAGCAGGCCGGGCAGGCTCAGTGCGGCGTCGGTGAGCGTGTACTCGACGTCGTTGCCCGGGTGGGCCGCATCGGCCAGGCCGATGGCGCTGGCCGGCTCGCGCATCGTGAAGCTGCCGGTCGCGCTGCGCAGCGTCTGGCTGCCGCGGCTGAGCGTGGCTTCGTACTCGTAGGCGCCGCTGCTCAGGCCCAGCAGGTTGGCCGAGAGAGCGCTGATCGCGCTTTGCGGCAGCTCGGTCCACGCGCTGTCACCCAGTCTGCGGGTGCGCACGCTGAAGTGCGTGCCGGCGAGATCGACATCGGGGAAGTCGAACTCGAGGTTCTGCCAGCGGCTGTTCAGGCCCGCCAGGCTGTCGATGGCGAGCGGCGTGGCGTTGACGATGCTGCCGTCCGGCCCGGCGTACTGCAGGTAGAGCGTGCGGGCGCCGTCCTTGACGCCGTCGAATTCGGCCTTGAACACGCCGTCTTCGAGCGTGGCCTGCACGTAGTTCGGCGTCTGGCCGGCGTGCAGGGTGTAGCCGATGTAGACCGAGTAGGCGGTCTGGCCCGAGGCGGTGCTGCTGGCGATGCCGCCGGCGGCCAGCACGTCGGCCAGGTTCCAGCTGACGCTGAGATTGAAGTTGTTGCCGTTGGGCGTGGCCACGAGTTCGGCGTCGAAGCGGCGCGTCGCCACGCTTTGCTGGATCGCGCTCGCGCCCGTGCGGTGCGCGCCGTCGGCAGCGCTCCACTCGATCTGGAACAGCGAATCGGCGTCGCTGAAGCTCAGGGTCACGCTCCAGCTGCCGTCGGACTGCTGCACCGGCGCGAACGCCGTCGTGCCGCTGAGCGTGAGCGCACCGGCCGTGCCGCGGCCGACCAGCACCTGCGGCGCACCGGCACCTGCCGGCAGCGTGAAGTGCAGCTGCGCCTGCCACAGCGGCGCCGAGGGCGAGCCGACCTGGGTCATGCCGTCGATCGCGATCGCACCGATGCCGGCTGCGGTGTTCAGCGTGCGCAGCTCGCTCTCCAGCGTGTAGCCGAAGGCGTCCTTGGAGACGAACTTGTATTCGTAAGCGGTCTGCGCGGCCAGGCCGCCGAGCGTGACGCTGTGGTCCAGCCCATAGGCGCCGGCGCTGCCGAACACGGTCCACTCGGCGCCGCTGCCGGCGACGCGCAGGTAGACCTGGGCGTCGGTGGCGTGGTCGGTGGTCCACTCGATCACGGCGCCGCTGTCGGAGACGCGGTCGAGGTGCAGGCCGCCGCGCAACTGCGGTGCGCTCCAGCCGCCGGTCTGGCGCGCGACCGCGTTGCCCTGGGCGTCGTAGCTGGTCGAGGTCAGGCCGCCCTGGCGGTTCACCGTCGCGATCATCCGGTTCAGGCCGTCGTAGACGACGCTGCTGACGTAGCCGCGCGCGTCGGTGGTCTGGGTCAGGTTGCCGTTGGCGTCGTAGCCGTAGCCGACGACGCGGTCGTCGCCGCTGTCGGCCGTGGCGCCGAGCTGGCGCTCGGCAATCTTGCGGCCGAGGCGGTCGACCTCGATCTGGATCACCTGGTCGCGCGCGTCGTCCGGTGCCGGTGGGGCGTCCAGGCTGCTCGCCGCTGCGAAGTAGCGGTGGATCAGCGTCGTGTCGCCGGCGAAGTTGTAACCGTATTCGACATAGACGCCGTCGTTCAGCGCCGCGACCTGGCGGTTGGCGCGGTCGAAGCGGTAGTCGATGTGCTCGCCGTCGGGCCGGGTCTCGGCGATCACGTTGCCCGAGGCGTCGTAGGCGCGCTGGCCGAGCGCACGGTAGTTCTCGGTGGTGGTGATGGTGCCGTCCGCACCGACCTCGACGCGGCGCGTCGCCGGGTAGTGCACGCGCAGGTTGCGGTTGGCGCGGTCGTACTCGAAGGTGGTGACGCGCGCGCCCTCGGCCTGCTCGCGCACGTTGCCCACGGCGTCGTAGGCGTAGCTGCTGAAGTAGCTCGCCACCAGGGCGGCCTTCTCGGCGCTGCTGAGCTGGCTCGCGAGCTTGCCGTTGCCCGCCGAATCGACATAGCCCAGGTCGGCGCGCAGCGCGACGATCTCGGCCGCGTCGCTGGTGGTCAGCTCGTCGGCGCGGGCGTCGGTCTTGCCGACCAGGCGGCCGGCGGCGTCGTACTGGTAGTGGGTCGCGGCCGGCGCGGTTTCGCCGACGCGGTGCTTCACGGTCTCGCTGAGCACGGCGCCGCTGGCGTCGAAGCTGCGCAGGACCTGCACCGGGCCGCTGCTCTCGGCGCCGTTTTCGTACAGGTCGGCCGCCGGGTACAGGGTGCGCAGCTCGAGGCCGAGCGCGTCGTACTCGTGGGCGATCACGCGGGCCTCGCCGGCCGGCACGTAGGTGTCGAGGTCGAGCGCGGCCTTCTGCGATGCCGACAGGTCGGGCCGGGTCAGGCTCAGGCGCTCTTCGACGACATCGCCGAACGCGTCGAGCCGGTTGACCGTCAGGAAGCCTTCGGCATCGATGCGGCCCTGCAGCCTGCGGTTGGCGTCGTAGTACAGGTAGCTGGTGTTGCCGTTGGCATCGGTCTGGCCGACCAGGTTGCCCACGCCGTCGTAGCGCTTGCTGGTCTCGGCGCGGTAGTCGTCCTGCCAGGCGCCGTTGACGTACTGGCGCGCCGCGGCGCCGCGCTCGAGCACGAGCCGGTCGGCCTTGTCGAACACCCAGTTCAGCGTGCGGTCGCTGCCGGCGGCGGTGAGCTGCGGCAGCGTCAGCGCGTCGAGCGCCGCCACCTGGGCGGTGCTCAGCGGCTGCGCGTACTGGGTGCTGCCGACGAGGTTGCCGACTGCGTCGTATTGCGCGGTCTTGGCGTGGCCGTTGGCGTCGACGTTGAGCACGGCGCGGCCGGCAGCGTCGAACCAGGTGCGGGTGGTGTAGGCGTCGAGCACGCCCTGGCGCTGAGCGGCCGTGAGTTGCGCCGCGGCGAGCGGCTGGCCCGCGGCGTCGACCAGGCCGAGCGCGCGGCGCGCCGACAGCGCCGCGGCGCTGTCGGTATCGGCGGCGGCGTAGCCGTTGGCGGCAATCTCGGCAATGCGGTTGCCCAGGCTGTCGTAGCGGTAGCCCAGGTGCAGGTTCAGGCCGCCCGGGTCGGTGACCGCATCGGTCAGGCGGTTGTTGAGGTCGTAGTTGTAGGCGGTGGCCTGCACGTCGACGCGCTCGGTCGGCACGCCGTTGGCGTCGAGGTTCAGGGTGTCGAGCCAGCGGTTCTCGACCCGCTTCTCGGCCAGGTTGTAGACCGCGTCGTAGCTGAAGCGCGTGACCAGGCCGCTGGCGTCGGTCTGCGTCGCCACCTGGTTGGCGAGCGTGTAGGTGTAGCTCGTGACGCGCGGCACGCTGCCGTACAGCGCGGTCGCGTTCTCGGTCCGCTGCAGCAGGTTGCCGATCGCATCGAAGCGCATGCGGCTGATCACGCCGCGCGCATCGGTGGCTTCGACCTGACGGCCGGCGCCGTCGTAGGCGTAGCGGCTGACGCGGTCGTTCGCGCCGGCGGCCGGCACGGCACCGGCCGCGAGGCTCGCGGCGGGGGTCGCGTAGCGGGTCTCGGCAATGCGCAGGCCACGGCCGTCGTAGTCGGCGCGGGTCACGTAGCCTTCGGCGTCGCGCGCCCACACGGCGCGGTCGGCGGCGTCGTAGCCGATCTCGCTGCGGGCGCCGTTGGCGTCGACGATGGCAACCCGGTTGTTGCGGGCGTCGTACTCGTAGGCGGTGCGCAGCGCCAGCCCGTCGGGGTCGACGACCTCGGCCGTCAGGCGATGGGCGGCGTCGTACTCCTGCGCGGTCACGCGCGCGTCGGCGGTGAGCGCCTCGGACGGCTGCCCTTGCGCGCCGAGCGCGAGGCCGCGAACCGTGCGCACGCGGTTGCCGAAGTCGTCGTACTTGTACTGGGTGACGCTGCCGATCGGGTCGGCCTCGAAGCTGAGGCGGCCGCCGGCATCGTGGAAGTAGCGCGTCGTCGCGTTGCGGAACTGCGCACCGCTACCGTAGTCGACGATCTTGGCGCTGAGCTCGCCGGCGCCGTTGTAGGCGTGGTGGACGACGGTACCGATCGGCTGGGTTTCGTCGGTCAGGCGGTCGAGGGCGTCGAAGGCGAAGCGGCTGATGCGTTGCACGCCGGCGCCGAAGACGCCGATGTTGCCTTCGGTGAGCGCCTGGCCGCTCGCGAGCTGGCCATAGGCCTCGGCCTGCTGCGTGCGGTTGCCGCGCGCGTCGTAGGTGTAGCGGGTGACGGCGCCCAGCGCATCGGCTTGCAGGAGCTTGCGGTCCATCGCGTCGTAGGCGATGCGGGTCGTGGCCGGCATGGCGCGCGCGGCCTTCGCGGCGTCGTAGCCGGCGGCGCCCGCCGCGACGAGGTACTGCCCGGTCGTGATCGCGGTCTGGTTGCCGAATCGGTCGTAGGCGAACGAGACGCTGAAGCCTTCGCCGTCGGTCGTGACGATCGCGCGGTCCAGCGCGTCGAAGCGGGTGGTGGCGGCGATGCCGTCGGCGTTGGTCTCACGCACCAGGTTGCCGCGCTCGTCGTAGGCGTACTGGGTGCTCAGCGCCAGGCCCGCGGGGTCGACGACCTTGGCCGTCAGGCGGTTGGCGAGGTCGTAGCGGAACTCGGTGGTGCTGGCCGACGCGGTGCCGGCCGCGGTGGTCTGGAAACGCAGGTTGCCGGCGCCGTCGTACTGGCGCTCGATCAGCATGTCGACGCCGTTGCGCTCGCCGATCAGCAAGTTGCGGCCGTCGTATTCGAAGCGTGTCGCCTCGGTGCGCTGCACCGAGGTGCCGCCCGCCGTCAGCGTGCTGCCGGTGATGCGGGTCAGCACGCGATTGCCGAACGCGTCGTAGTCGTTCAGCGTGACGATCTGGTTGCCGTCTGTCTGCGCGATCAGGCGATCGAGGTGATCGTAGGCGTACTGGGTGACGCGGGCATCGCCGCTGCCGGCGCCGACGGTCTGGCGCGTGCGGTTGCCAAACGCGTCATGGGTGTAGGCAGTGACCAGCGCCTGCGGCTGCCCCACGCCCACGGTCTGGCTCAGCAGGCGGTTCGCGCGGTCGTAGGCGAAGGCGGTGCTGCGCTCGGCCGGCGTGCCGGCGGCATCGATGCGCAGCGTCAGGTTGCCCACCGCGTCGTAGACGCTGCGCTGCAACGTGGCGTCGGCGGCGATGAGTTCGATGCGGCGGCCGGCGGCGTCGTAGCGGTAGCTGGTGGCGCGCGCCTCGGGCTGGCCGTAGGCGACGATCTGCTGCGTGATCTGGCCCACTGCGTCGAGCACGTAGCGCGTGGCGGTGCCGGCCGCGTCGACTTGCTCCACCAGCCGGCCGGCGGCGTCGTAGTGGTAGGCGGTGCTGCGTTCGGCCGGCGTGCCGTAGGCGTCGGTCTGCGCGGTTCGTTGGCCCAGCGCGTCGTAGGTGTAGCGCGTCTCGACGCCGATCGGGCTCAGCTCGCCGGTCAGGCGGTTCAGTGCGTCGAAGCGATATTCGGTGCGCTGCTGCTTCGCCGCATCGACCAGATCCGTCTTGTCGAGGTAGCGGGTTTGCGCGCTGCGGTTGCCGACCGCGTCGTAGCTCCAGCGGGTCAGGTAGCCCTCGGCGTCGATGCGCTCGATCTGGCGGTTGTCGGCGTCGTAGCCGAACCGCGTCAGCCGGTCTTTCGCACTGGTGACGGGCAGCACGGTCGACAGGCTGGCGCTGCCGAGCGAGACTGCGCTCGCGTAGGCCTTGGTCGACACGAGATTGCCGGCCGCGTCATAGGCGGTGTCGACCAGGTTGCCTTCCGCGTCGAGGCGGCGGACCAGGCGGTTCAGGTGGTCATAGGCGTAGCGGGTGGTCTGGTCGGCGGCGGCGCTGGCCACCGCCGGCGGCTGCGCCGGGTCGAGCGCGGCGGTCAGGCGCGTGGCAAAGCGCGTCTCGCTGACGCGGTTGCCGTTGTGGTCGTAGCTGTAGCGGGTCGCCTCGCCCTCGGCGTTGACCGCCAGGACCAGTTCGTTGTCGAGGTTGTAGTAGCTGGTGCTGCTCGTGCGGCCCAGCGCATCGATCACCTGGGTGCGGTTGCCGGCGGCGTCGTAGCGGTAGCCGGTGGTCTGGCCGAGCGGATCGACGATCTGCACGACGCGGTTGTCGGCGTCGTAGACATAGGTGCTGCGCTGGTTCAGCGCATCGATGCTGGCGACGGCATTGCCGTTCGGATCGAGCTCGTAGCGGGTGGTGTGGCCGAGCGCGTCGGTCTGGGCGACGAGCCGGTTGTTCTTGTCGTAGGCGTAGAGAGTGGTCTGCGCCTCGGGCAGGCCGAACGCGCGCGTCAGCGCGATGCGGTTGTCCACCGCGTCGTAGGCGTAGCGCGTGACCACGCCGTCGGCCGTGGTCTGGGTGGTGACGCGGTTGTCGGCGTCGTACACGAAACTGGTCACGCGCCCGAGCGCATCGGTCTGGCTGAGCTGGTTGCCCACCGCGTCGTAGGCGTAGCGGGTCTCGGCGCCGAGCGCGTCGGTGACGCTGATCGTGCGGTTCAGCGCGTCGAAGGCGTAGTGGCTGGTGTGGCCGTTGCCGTCGGTGCTGGCGATGCGGTTGTATTCGCGGTCGAAGTCGCTGGTGCTGCGCTTGCCCTCGGCGTCGACGACGGCGCGCAACTGGTTCTGCGCGTCGTACTCGAAGTGGGTGAGCTGCTCGTCGGCCGTGCCCGCCGCGCTGCGCTGGGTGATGCGGTTACCGCGCAGGTCGTACTCGAAGCGGGTGATGCGCCCTTCGGCGTCGGTCGTGGCGACGAGGCGGTTGCCGGGGTCGTAGTCGAAGCGGGTGAGGCCGCCGCGCGCATCGATCAGTGCGATGCGGTTGCCCACGCCGTCGTACTCGATCTTGGTCTCGAAGCTGAGCGGGTCGATGGTCTTGACGAGCCGGTCGCGGGCGTCGTAGACGTAGTTGGTCGCGTTGCCGCGCGCGTCGATGCGCTTGAGGCGGTTGCCCACCGCGTCGTATTCGTAGGCCTGGCTGTTGCCCTCGGCGTCGATCTGGCGCGTCAGCCGGTTGTCGAGGTCGTATTCGTAGTGCGTGCTGCGGGCGTCGGCGCTGCCGGACGCCTGCGTGCTCGACAGCAGGTTGCCCACCACGTCGTATTCGTTGAGCGTGACCACGCCCAGCGCGTCGGTCTGGCTCACCAGCCGGTTCACCGCGTCGTAGGCAGATCGCTGCTCGTGGCCCAGCGCGTCGACGAAGGCCACGCGGTTGCCGTTGCCGTCGTAGCGGCGGCTTTGCACCTGGCCGAGCGCGTCGGTGCGCGATGTCTCGCGGTTCAGGCCGTCGTAGGCCATGCGCGTGACGCGGCCGAGGTGGTCGGTGACCGTGACGGTGTTGCCGACCTTGTCGTACGCGTAGCGCTCGGTGTAGGCCGCCAGCAGCGCCTGCTTGTCGGCCGCGGACAGGCCGGCCAGGGCGGCGGCGTAGCCCATCTGCTGGCGCATCGCACGGTACAGGCTGCTGTCGGAGCTGGCGAGCGCGGTGCCGACGCCGTCGGTGCGCGCCACGATCTGGTTGAACTCGTCGTAGGCGAAGGTCTGCACCTGCGCATTGCCGCTGCTGTCGATCACGACTTTGCCGGCGGCATCGAGATGGGCTTGCACGCCGATCGCGACCTGGGAGCGGTTGCTGCGCGAGTCGTAGCTGTAGGCGGTCTTGATGCCGTTGGCGTCTTCGACCAGGATCAGCCGGTCGTCCTTGTCGAAGCTCAGGCGCGTGGTGTGGCCGTTCTCGTCGGTGCTCGCGATCTGGTTGCCGTTGCCGTCGTACTGGTGCGTCGCGGTGTGGCGCACGGTCTGGCCGGTGGCACTGTCGACGACGCCGGGACGGACTTCCGCGACGAGCCGATTGTTGCGGTCGAAGCGGTACTCGGTGCCGTGGCCGTTGGCGTCGGTGGTGGCCACCACGTTGCCGACCGCGTCGCGGGTGTAGCGCGTGCTGCCGCCGAGCGCGTCGGTCTCGGCGATGCGCTGATCCTCCTCGTCGAACGAGAAGCGCAGCACGCGGCGCTTCTCGACCGCCAACTGCGCACCGATGACGATCTGAATCTGGTTCAGGTTGGCGTCGTAGCGGTGCTCGGTGACGTTGCCGGCCGCGTCGGTGGCGCGCTTGAGCAGGCCGCTCTCGTTGAAGACGTACTGCGAGCGGTTGCCGTTGTTGTCGGTCACCGCGATCTGGTGACCGACGCCGTCGTACTCGTAGCGGCTGCTGTAGCTCGTGCTGCCGGTGCCGGCCGCGTTGGCGACCGTGGGGGTGCGCACTTCGAGCAGGCGGTTGTCCTCGCGATACACGTAGGTGCTGATGCGGCCTTCGGCGTCGACCGCCTTGGTGCGATTGCCGACCACGTCGTAGCTGTAGGCGGTGACCCGGTTGCCGCTGCTGTCGCCGTCCTTCGGATCGACGGTCGTGATCAGCATGTTGTTGCGGTCGTAGACATACACGACGCTGCGGCCGTTGGCGTCGCGCACCGCGGTGCGGTTGCCGACCGCGTCATAGGTGTACGCGGTGGTGTTGCCCTCGGGGTCGGTGACCGTCAGGACCTGGTTGTCCGCGTCGTAGGTGTAGGTCGTGACGCCGCCGCGCGCATCGGTGTGCGTCAGCAGATTGCCGAAGTGGTCGTAGCTGCTGTAGCTGGTGTAGCCCTCGGCATCGATCGTCTTGACGTTCTGCCCGTACGCGTCGTAGAAATACTGCGTGACCTGCTGCTTCGCGGCGCTGACGAGATCGGCCGCATCGAGATAGACGGTGCGCTTGGTCAGGTTGCCATAGCTGTCGTATTCGTAGCGCGTCAGGTCGCCGCCCGGGCTCTTCAGCTCGGTCAGGTTCTGCTTGGCGTCGTAGGTGTAGGTCGTCGTGTACAGGGCCAGCAGCGCCGCCTTGTCGGCAGTAGTCAGTGCCGCCAGGTCGCGCGCATAGCCGAGCTCGGCGCGCTTGTCCTGGGTGACCGAGTCGTTCGACGTGACGAGCGCGTTGCCCATCGCCGCAATCTGCGTAGCGACCTTGTTGAACGAGGTGTAGGTGAAGCTCGTGACGTTGTCGGCGTTGCCGGTCTTCTTCGTCAGGTTGCCGCGCGCGTCGTACTCGAAGTGCGTGGTGTAGCGCTCCAGCAGCGCGGCGACCTCGGCCGTGCTCAAGGCGGCGACTTGCTTGCCCTGGCCGGCCAGGTCGACATAGCCGTAGTCGCGGCGCAGGTCGCGCCAGTAGGCGTCGTCGCTGCGGGTGATGGCGTAGCCGTCGGCGTCGACGACGGTGGTCAGGTTTTCCTTGGCGTCGTACTGGTAGGTGGTCTGGTAGCCGGCCTGGTCGACGACGCTGGTGATCGCGCCATTTTTGTCGTAGGCGTATCTCACGGTGTGGCGGCTGGTGATCGCGTCGGCCTGCGCGCGGTAGCTGGCGTTGTTCGCGTAGGTGGTCGCGTTCCAGGTCGCGTAGAAGCCGTTCGCGAGGCGCCACTCGACGTACTGCGCGTCGTTGGATTCGCGCCGGTTGATGCCGAGCGCGCTTACGACGACCGTCGTGCCGCCGTTGTACTTGCTGAAGTTGTCGACGTTGAACTGGTATTCGAAGTAAGTCCGGTTGCCTTCGGCGTCGGTCAACCAACGCAGCAGGCGGGTCTTGCCGGTGTTGTCGGTCGGGTCTGCGTCGTAGGCGAAATTGAGCTGGCGCGTCTGGTCGCCGCTGCCGGCCGGCAGCGTGATGCTCTTGAGCGTGCCGTCGGTGTAGTACGCATAGGTCGTGCGATGACCCGAGCGGTCGATGACCGCCGTGATCGCCCCTTGCGAATACTCGTACTGGACCAGCACGGCGCCGGTTTCGTCCTGCACGCGGACAAGATCGCCGTTGGAGTACACGTAGCTGATGACGTGCCCCTGGTCGTCCTTCAGGCTCTGCAGCTTGCCCTGGGCGTAGGTGTACTCGATCAGGTTGCCGCTCGTGTCCTTGCTCGACATCAGGTTGCCGGTGTTGTCGAAGCTGAGAACGGTCTGGTTCGACGCGGTCAGGCTGTAGCGTTTGCTCGTCTTGTCGAAGGTGATGACCTCGTAGGCGCCCGAGCCATCGACGGAGATGTAGGTGTCGCTCGCCGCGTCGTACGTGAACCGGGCGCGGCTGGTGTCGGCGTTGATCAGCGTGATCACGTTGTTGGTGATCTGAGAGAGCTCGAGCACGGTCGAGTTGTTGCTCCAGCCCTTGCCGTCCGTGCTGCCCCAGATGCCGCGGCTGTTGTAGGTGCGCACCAGCAGATAGTCGTCGCCCTGCGAGGGCAGGAACGCATCCTTGTGCAGCACGACGAGGTTGCCGTTGGCCACGTTGACGTACATCTCCTCGCCATGGCCTGCAGTGCCCTGGCTGGTGCGGTCGTCGCGGTTGAGCAAGAACAGCGAGCTGTCGAACAGGCCGGTGTCGTAGCCGCCGATGATGTTGGTCATTCCCTGAGCTCCAGTGATTCGTTCGCTTGGCCGGCGCCCTCGCGCCGTCACGTCTGTTCCCGCGGCACCCTCGAGCGCCTTCATGCAAGGTATCCAGAGGATTTCGCGCCGGTTTAGGGTTGCATCGAAATAAAGTCGGGGCGTTGCGTTTTGGCCCTGGAATGTCGTCCTTCGCGGCCCTTCGACGGCCCGAAATCGAGGCGGTTCTGCTACGCTGGCGCGACCGACAGGACCTCTGCGCTCTTTCATTTCATCCATGCAAAGCGACTTGCTCAACCGGGCCGAACGGCTGCAGGGATACGCGGCCCAGGACCCGACGAACCTGGCCCTGCTGCGCGACTTGGCGGCCACATGGCACGCTGCCGGCGAGCACCAACGCGCGCTCGACGCGCTCGATCGGGCCGAGGCGGCTCCGGGCGGGCCTTCGGCGCTTGCGCCGCTGCGCGGGCCGGTCCTGCTGGCGCTTGGGCGATGGCAAGAGGCCGCGGCGATCTTCGAGAACGCGTTGCGAACGCAACCCGACTCAGCCGCGCTCGCGTTCAATCTCGGCTACGCCGTTTGGGCCTCCGAGCAGGATCCAACACGCGCCGTCGAGCTGTTCAGGCAAGCGGCGCGCATCGAGCCGGGCGACGCACGCCTGCGCTTTTACCTGGCGCTCGCGCTCGAATCGGCCGCCGACTTGGATGCGGCGCGCCAGTCGCTCGATGCCGCGTTGGCGATCGACCCGCGGCATGTCGACGCGCTTGCGATGCTGGGCCGGCTGGCCCTCGATGCCGGCGACCTCGACCGCGCCACCGATCTGGCGGCCCGTTGCATCGCGGCCCGGCCCGAACATCCAGCGGGATGGCAGCTCAAGGGGCAAGCGGCGCTGTTCCGCATGGATGCCGTCGATGCGGCGAAGAGCTTGCGACAGGCGCTGGACCTCGCGCCGGACGATGCGGACACGCGCGTCTCGCTCGCGCAGGCAGCCCTGATGCAAGGGCGACCGCGACACGCCAAAGATCTGCTGCAGCAGGCGGTCGCCGAGAACGCTTCGCACGACGCGGCGCTGTGCATGCTCGGCTGGGCCTGCATTGCAGACAACGAAGCGGCGGGCGCCGCGGCGGCCTTCGAGCGGGCGAACGCCGCCGCGCCCGACAACCCGGATGCGATGGCCGGCATTGCATTGCTTCGCCTGGCCGACGGGCGACGCGATGAGGCGCTCCAGTGGACCGAGCGCGCGCTGGCGCTGGAGCCGGCCCATGCGATGGCCGGCCTGCTCAGAGCCCGCCTCGCCGAGCTTGACGATCGGCCCGCCGAGGCGCGCGCCGTCCTCGCCTCGGTGCTCGACGGCTCTTCGACAGGGCCCTTGGGGTCATCGACGCTCGGACAGAAGCTTGCAGCGGCCGGCGCATCGCCGACCGTGGGGCGCATGAAGCGAAGATTCGCTCGCGCGCTGCCCGCCGCGCCGAAGAATCTATCGCGATAGTGCGCTGCCCCACTCACCATTCAACTCACTCGCAGCCCGCCATGACCCTCTCTCAAGCCACCGAACTCGATTCCGAGGAACTGCTGCACCTTGCCGTTGCCGCAAGCGACCGTGACCAAACCGATCAGGCCATCGGTTTGCTCAAGAGAGCGATCGATGTCGATCCGGCCAACGCCAGGGCGCACTATTTGCTGGGCGCCGAGCATGCGCAGATCGGCCTCTTCGATCGCGCAGCGCAGGAGATGCAGCGGGCCCTCGACCTTGACGGAGAACTCGATGCAGCGCGCTTCCAGCTGGGCTTGTTGCTGCTGACGTCGCGCCAGGTCGAGCCGGCCGAGTCGGCATGGAAGCACCTGGACCGGCTGGGAACGGGACACTTCTACGTGCTCTTCAAGACCGGGCTGCTGTGCCTCGCGAACGATGAGTTCAGTGAGAGCCTGCGCTGCCTGCGCGACGGCATCACCGCGAACCAGGAGAACGCCCCGTTGAACGCGGACATGCAGCGGATCGCTCAACAAGTCGAAGCCATCCTGGCGCAGCCGGGCGCCGCCGCGTCGGCAGACGCCGAGGACTCTTCCGCGGCGCACCTCCTCATCAATGCCTACACGGGCCGACGGCACTAGCCCCGAGCGCGGGCCGTTCGGACCGTTCCATGGATCCCGTATCGAAACTAACGAAGACCCTGGCAGCCTTTCGTCGGATCACCGGATCGCCCGCGCCTGCAGGCGGCAAGGTGAAGTCGCAAGCCGGTCAGGCTGCATCGGGGCGAACGCCGGCCCCGACGGTCGGGGAGCTGCATGCGGAGATCGCCCGGCGCCTCGGCATGGTCAGCCCGCTCGATCCGAATCGGCGCGACGCCGCGGTCAAGGTGTTTCTCGAACAGGTGCTGCTCCATGAGTTTGGGCCGCATCTGCTCACATCGCAGCGCTTCGGCGACATGGTCCGCAGCGTCCAGCAGACCATGGATGCCGATCCGGCCGTCAAGGCGCAGCTTGACGATCTGATCGGGGAAGTGTCCGCGCGGTAATGATATGACGGGTCTGCGGCTACTCCCTGACCGGCGCCTGCGTCGCCTCCCATGCAATCCTGGGCGAGCCTGGGCCCGATAACGCGCGATAGGGAGACGCCGAAGGCGTGACAAAGTGTCGGAAGGCCAACAGCTCCGGCCTACAAGTTCATGCCTTCTGCGTCATGCGCAGCCGCATCGATCTTCGCCTTGCCCCGGACGATGGCCTCCCTTGCGGATTCGCCACGCATCCAGCAGTCAAGCATGTCCGCCCACACTTGCATGAGGACCCGCCTCGGCCCGGACAAGCGCGCATGGTTGTAGGCTGCGGCGATGTGGTCCTTCTTCTGGTGGGCCAGGCAGGCTTCGATCAACGCCTCCGGAAAGAGGGCGTCGTTGAGCCGAGACGAGAACGTTCGGCGCAGGTCGTGGACGGAGACCGGCATGAATAGCCCCTGATCCGGTGTTCGATCCTCGTTGATCCGATCCACCGCCGCGGCGATCGTCCGGTTCAGCGTGGCTTGGCTGATCGGCTCGGAGGAGTCATAGCGGCTGGGATGGACGAAGCTGCTCGACGGGAAGCAGGTTCGAAGCGTTGTCAGGATGTCAAGGGCCTGCTCGGCCAGGTAGACCGTGTGCGGCTTGCCCGCCTTCATCCGATCGGCAGGGATCAGCCACTGTGCCCGTTCCCAGTCCACTTCCCCCCAGATGGCCCCGATGAACTCGCCCTTGCGAACACCCGTCAGCAGCAAGAACCTGACAGCCAGCCGCAGTGTCGGCGCGGTGCCGGTCTTCTCCAGTCCGTCGAGCAGGGTCTTGATTTCATGGCGGCTCAGATTGCGCTCGCGCGGGACAAACGTCGCGTAGGCCTTCCGCGCGAGCGCTTCAGCCGGATTGGCGATATCGACGCCCTTGCCATTGGCGAACCGGTAGACCTGCAACACCAGTTCCCTGGCGTGCACGGCGGGACCAGGCCCTCGTTCAGTCTTGACGCGGTCGAGCAGTTCACCCAGCGCGACCGGCTTGATTTCATCGAGGTTCAGCTTCCCGAACGGTCCGGCCAGGATGCGGTTGTAGATCGAACGCCGCAATGCCAGCGTGCTGTCGGCCAGGCGCTCGGCACCGCTCTTGGCGTCGGACTTGAACTCGAAATACCGCGTCGCCCACCGCCCAAAGCTCATGGCGTCGGCGACTTCGCTGCGCTGCTCGACCTTTGCCCGGGCCGGCGACCGCCCGGAACTGACATCGACACGCGCCCGCGCCAGCAGCAGGCGCGCCTCCTCCAGCGTCACATCCATGCCGTAGGCCAGGTGAGATCGCTGGGCATGGCGCGCGACCGGCTCATGGCGTCCGATGGTCAGCGTCTCGCGTCGGCCGCTCAGCCGGTAGTCGTAGCGGAACGACCTGCTGCCGCTGGGCGAGACGACGACGTACAGGCCGTTGCCGCCGTCGCTGACCTTGTAGGCCCGCTCGCCTGGCACCAGCTCACGTAGCTTAGCTTCCGTCAATACGTGACGCGTCTTCGCGCTGGCAAGCCCAGCGCGAGCCCGATCCACCGAGGTGTCCATGAGATCTCCGATCCGTCCCTTGTCGCAGGATCGAGATACCGTCATGGGGTCTGACGGTATCGCCGCAGGCCTGCCAGCCTAGGTGCCCGGATACCGTCAGGTCAACCGTCAGGACGCCTGGGGCGCCTCTGGATCGCGTGGGACGCCGTGGGACGCTAAGTCCTTGTCCCTACAGCGAAATCGGGTTGTCTTGGGATGCTCGGAAACACCGTGGGACGATGTTGACTCATTCCCACTCGATCGTCGCCGGCGGCTTGCTGCTCACGTCGTAGGTGACGCGGTTGATGCCGCGCACCTCGTTGATGATGCGCGAGCTGACCTTCTTCAGCAGCGCGTACGGCAGCTCGGCCCAGTCGGCGGTCATGAAGTCGCTGGTCTGCACCGCGCGCAGCGCGACCACGTAGTCGTAGGTGCGGCCGTCGCCCATCACGCCGACGCTCTTGACCGGCAGAAACACCGCGAAGGCCTGGCTCGTCAGCGCGTACCAGCTCTTGCCGGTGGCGGGGTCGATGGTGTTGCGCAGCTCCTCGATGAAGATCGCGTCGGCGCGGCGCAGCAGGTCGGCGAACTCCTTCTTCACCTCGCCGAGGACGCGCACGCCCAGCCCCGGGCCGGGGAACGGGTGGCGGTAGACCATGTCGTGCGGCAGGCCGAGCGCGACGCCGAGCTCGCGCACCTCGTCCTTGAACAGCTCGCGCAGCGGCTCGAGCAGTTTCAGCCCGAGCGTCTCGGGCAGGCCGCCGACGTTGTGGTGGCTCTTGATCGAGGTCGCCTTCTTGGTCTTCGCCCCGCCCGACTCGATCACATCGGGATAGATCGTGCCCTGCGCCAGCCACTTCGCGTGGCGGAGCTTCTTCGCCTCGGCCTGGAACACCTCGACGAACTCGCGCCCGATGATCTTGCGCTTGGCCTCGGGGTCGGATATGCGGGCGAGGTGGCCGAGGAACTGCGCGCTCGCATCGACCGCGATCACCTTCGCGTGAATGTTCGAATTCGGGCCGGCGAACATCTCCATCACCAGCGCGCCCTCGTTCAGGCGCAGCAGGCCGTGGTCGACGAACACGCAGGTCAGCTGGTCACCGATCGCGCGGTGGATCAGCGCCGCCGCCACGCTCGAA
>DATMIN010000482.1:0-8821 GCA_035554275.1 Burkholderiaceae bacterium | reverse complement strand
GCCGACGGTCGAGGCGATGCGCGCGAAGGCCTTCGTCGGCGACGCCGCCCAGGTCGGCGCGCAGCTGCGCGCGCTCGCCGAGGAACTGCAGCTCGACGAGATCGTCGTCAACACCTGGGCCCACGACCCGGCCGTGCGGCGCCGCTCGTACGCGCTGCTCGCGCGCGAGTTCGATCTCGAACCGATGGCCTGATGCAACTGATCGACTTCGCGCTGCGCGGCGAACACATCGCGCTCGACGCGCTGCTCAAAGCGACCGGCCTGGCGACCAGCGGCGGCGCGGCCAAGCGCATGGTCGCCGACGGCCTGGTGCAGGTCGACGGCATTGAGGAGCTGCGCAAGACCTGCAAGATCCGCGCGGGCCAGGTCGTTTCGCTGAGCGGCGCGCGGGTGCGGGTGCAGGCCGGAACCTGACCCCGAAGACCCGTCAGGGCTTCGCGCCGAGCCGCTGCAGCTCGAAGCCCGCGGCGATGTGCTCGATGTAGCGCACGATGCCTTTCGCGCGCGATTTCTCGAACGCCTCGCGCGCCTTCTCGGGCTGCTTCGCGCCGAGCTGGTATTCGCCGACGAAGTACCAGCCCTCGGCGAGCGCGAGGTCGCGGTCGTCGCCGTCCTTGCTGCGTTCGATCTGCTCGATCACCTGCTCGGGTGTGAGCCGGCCGGCCCACATCGCCAGCGCCGGGCGCGGCCACGCGCCGCCCGGGTCGGCGGTTGCCGCGGCGAGCCAGTCGTCCGGGAACGGGCGGCCGAGGCGCTGCAGCGTCTGCGCCTGCCACAGCCGCGCATGCAGCTTCGCATTCGGGTCGGCGGCGTCGCTCGCGGCCTTCGCGAAATCGTCGGCGGCGGTCTCGAGTTGGCCGTCGAAGAAGCGCGCCTGGCCGCGCCGCATGTAGGCCTCGGCCGCGCTCTGGCCGAGCGCGAGCGACTTGCCGAAGTCGGCGCCCGCGGCCGCGAACGAGCCCGCAGCCCATTGCACGCTGCCGCGGCAGAACCAGCTCGCGCCCGAGCCCGGCGCGAGCCGCACCGCCTCTTGCGCGTCGGCGAGCGCAGCCGCGGGGTTGCCGAGTTCGCTCTGCGCCTCGGCGCGGATGCAGTAGGCCTGCGCGAGGTCGTCGCCGCCGAGCTGGCCGCCGGCGATCGCCTTGCTGCTGCTGTCGAGCGCGGCCTGCGCGCGCGCCTTCAGGTTGTCCTGCAGCGTGCGCCGGCCGATGCCGAGGAAGCCGCCGCCCTTGACCTGGTTCGGCGCGACCACCATCGCGCCGCCGAGCGCGCGCTCCATCGTGCGCACGTCGGCCATCACCGCGGCGAGATCGCCCGGCGCGATGCTGCTGGCCAGCGCCTCGAAGCGCAGCCCGGCCTTCGCGACGTTGCCGCGGAAGCTGCGCGTCACCTCGGCGTTGAAGTCGACGTTGGCGATGCGCTGCGTGCCCGGCTCGAGCACCGCGCTGACGCTCGGCGGCCACTGCATCTCGACGTTGTAGACCAGCGTCGACGGGAACGCCGGCAGCGCCAGCGCGGTCTGGCGCGTCGGTGACGGCGGCAGCGCGATCGCGCCCTGCAGGTTGGCGGGCACGAAGCGCATCACCCAGTTGCCGTCGAGCGGCGCGGCCAGCTTGGGCACCTTGTACTGCGCGCTGAGCGTGACGCGGTTCAGGTCGACGTCGTCGCGCAGCTCGGGCGTGCCGACGAGCGTGATGCCGGGGTAGCGGCGCTCGACGTTCGCGAGCAGCGTCTTCTGCAGCCGCTCGCGGTCGGCGCGCGCCAGCGTCAGGCGCAGCGCCTCGGCGGCCAGGCCGTTGAACTGCTGTGACCAGTCGAGCGTGGCGTCGTCGCCGAACGCGTCGAGGCGGAACTTCTCGTCGAGCTGGTTGCGGAAGATCTCGGCGCGGTTCGGCGAGCGCACGGCGCTCAGCGCGCTCGTCTCGCGGCCGTCGACGACGAGCACGCTGGCGCCTTCGAGGCCCTGGCCCATGCGCTCGAGCGGGCCGCGCTGGCCGAGGCGCGTGGCGTCGAGGTAGTAGTCGCGCCCGTCGAGCTTCAGCTGCACCACGACGTGGTCGAACGCGAGCGGCGACGCGAGCACCTTGGCCGGCCCCTGCGGCGCGCCGAGCGACGCCAGCACCGCGCGCGCCGGCAGCCCGAGCGACTGCAGCAGCCGCATCAGCAGGAACGACTTGTCCTTGCAGTCGCCGTAGCGGTTGCGCAGCACCTCGGCCGGCGCATGCGGCCGGTGCGAGCTCTCGCCGAGCGAGACCGAGACGTAGCGGATCTGCGACTGCACCCACTGCAGCGCCTGCGACGCGCGCTCCTGCGCCGAGGGCAGGCGCAGCAGCCGCTGCACCACCGGCAGCAGCTCGTCGGGCAGCGGCTCGTCGGCCGGGAACAGGGCATCGGCCCAGCGCGCGACCTCGCCCCAGTCGGCGAACTCGCTGAACTGCAGCCAGCGCAGCGGGATCGCGCCGCGCGGCTGCATCGGCTCGAGCTCGACCGGCGCGAGGTCGCGTTCCTCGAAGCGCCAGCGGCGCAGGTTGCCGCGCGTCGTGACCTCGGGCGACAACGTCGAGGCGGCGCCGTCGCCGACCCACTTCCACTGGATCGCGCGCGCGACCGGCGCGTTCAGCGTCACGCGCCGCAGCTGCACCGGCAGCGGCCGTTGCCACGGCACGCCCTGCACGTAGCGCGCGCCGAAGATCGGGTTCGCGCCCTCGATCGAATACTGGATCACGAGCATGTCGCCGACGCGCACATCGGGCAGCAGCAGGCTCGCGGTGATCACGCCGCTGTAGACGCCCTGCTCGAGGCCGGTCTCGCGCTGCAGGAAGCGCACCGGCGCGCTCGCGGTGTGGTCGATCAATTGCTCGCCGCGCTGGATCGCGACCTTGTGCAGCACCAGCCGCTGGTACTGCGGGATGAACTGGATCGCGACCTGGCCTATGGTGCCGAGCACGCCGGCGTCGTTGACCTGCTGCGCCGCGTTGACCAGCACGACCGGCTTGTCGCCGACGAGCAGGTGCGTGTCTTCGAGCCGCATCACGACGGCGCGGCGCGTCGCCGCGGCCGGCGGCACCGGCGCCAGATCGGCCCACGCCGGCACCGGCTCGCCGCGCGCGAAGCGGCCTTCGGCGATCGAGGTTTCCTTCAGCGCCGGCTCGGCGGCGGCGGCGGGCGCGGCCGGCGCCGCGGGGGCCGGCGTCTGCGCGAGCGCATGCGCCGTGATGAACAGGCTCAGCAGGCAGGCGGCATGCCGCAGCAGGCGGGACAACGAGGGCACGGCGGGTTCGGTCAGCGACGGTGCGGCGATTGAAGCACAAGCGCGCCGGCGGCGACGCGCGGCAATCGCGGCATCATCACGCCATGACGACCCTGCTCCTCGCCCCGCCGCTGACTCCGCCCGGGCAACTCGACGCCGCCTTGCGCGAGCGCGGCCACGCGGTGCTCGCGCCCGCCGCGCTGCGGGCGATGCTGGCCGCGACACCGGCCGAGCTCGACACGCTGCGCCCGTCGTGGGACGAGCTGCCGCCCGACGCGCACCTGCGCGACGGCGGCCGCTACCGGCGCCGCCGCCACTCGTGCTTCGTGGTGGACGGCGGCGAGGGCGGCGAAGGCGGCGCGGTGCGCGCCGTGCTGCATCGCGCGCACTGGCAGCCACTCGAATACAACGCGCTGCACGGCGGCCTCGAACGCTGGTTCGAGCCGATGCGCGCCGACGTGATCGCGCAGCCGGTCTGGGCCCGGCTGCTGCTCGCGCTCGGCGCGCACGCCAGCGCGCTGCGCGGGGTGCAGCCGTGGTTCGTCGAGGCGCACCAGTTCCGCATCGATACCGAAGGCGGCATCGGCCGGCCGACGCCCGAGGGCGCGCACCGCGACGGCGTCGATCTGGTCGCGGTGCTGCTGATCGCGCGCGTGGGCATCAAGGGCGGCGAGACGCGTGTGTTCGAGGCCGACGGCCCGGCCGGCCTGCGCTTCACGATGAGCGAGCCGTGGACGACGCTGCTGCTCGACGACGCGCGTGTCGTCCACGAGAGCACGCCGATCCAGCCGATCGGCGAGGCGGGGCACCGGGATACGTTGGTGCTGACGTTTCGGGCCGGCGGCTTTCAGGGGCCCACTACTTGAGCTTGGCGCGCTCGCCCTTGAGCTGCCTGAACACGTCGGCGGCAATCGCCGCGACCTGCTTGTTCGTCATCGGCGAGAACACGCCCTCCCAGGCCGACGACGAGGTGTTCGCCGACTGCGATCCGAACGATGCGCCGGTCCTGAGGTCGCCGAAGTCGAGCCGCGAGTCGATGAAGGCATTGCCGCCCATCACGCCGATCAGGTAGCGCGTGCCGGGCCGCATGAAGCGGTAGTCGTTGACGTAGACCGACAGCAGCGTGCCGTCCTCGCCGCTGGGCTTGGCCGCACCGTCCTGCATCGCGAACGGGACGCCCGCGAGCGCGGCCTGCTCCTCGAAGCTCTCCTTCCACTCCTGGCGGAAGCCCTGCCAGTCCTTCTCGGCCATCGTTGCGGCCGACCCGGAGACGTTGAGTACCAGCTTGGACGCGGCCGTGGTCGGCATCGACGGCATCGCCGTGTCGGCGGTGTTGCGCTTCACCGAGGCGGCACAACCGGTGAGCAGGACGAGCGAGAGAGCCACGAGGGCCGAGCGAACCAGCATGAGCGACTTTCGGAAGTGATCGGGACGCGAATGCTAGGGGCAATGTCGTGCGATGCGGGCCTGCGAACGCGCGCCGATCGTGACGGGTTCATCACATCAGTCGAGCTTCAGCGTCTGCCGCAAGAACACCACCGTCGCGTAGAACTGAAAGTCGGCGTTCTCCTTGCGCGCGAAGCCGTGCCCCTCGTTCTCGGCGCGCAGGTACCACACCGGCGCGCCGTTGCCGCGCACCTTGGCGACGATCTGCTCGGCCTCGGTGTACGGCACGCGCGGGTCGTTCTTGCCCTGCACCACGAACAGCGGCTTCTTGATGTGGCCGGCGTTGGTCAGCGGCGAGATCTTCTGCAGGTGCGCGGCCATCGCCGGGTCGCGCTCGTCGCCGTACTCGACGCGGCGCAGGTCGCGCCGGTAGCTCTCGGTGTTCTTCAGGAAGCTGAGGAAGTTCGAGATGCCCACCACGTCGACCGAGCCCGCGATGCGGTCGGAATACGTCGTCGCGACCGCGAGACTCATGTAGCCGCCGTAGCTGCCGCCGGTGACCGCGACGCGCGACGCGTCGAGGTTCGCCTGCGTGGCGATCCAGTCGAGCAGCGCGCCGATGTCCTTGACCGAATCCTCGCGCTTGAAGCCGTCGTCGAGCGACAGGAAGGTCTTGCCGTAGCCGGCCGAGCCGCGCACGTTCGGCTGGATCAGCACGATGCCGAGTTCGTTGACGAAATAGTTGTAGCGGCCGATGAAGCCGAGCGTGGCCTGGCTCTCGGGCCCGCCGTGGATCTCGATCAGCACCGGCCGCTTGCCGGTGATCCTTTCCGGCGGCGTGTTGACGATGGCCGAGATCGTGCGGCCGTCGAAGCTCTTCCAGCGCACGATCTGCTGCTCGCCGAACCCGCGCGTGTCGATGCCGGGCGGCGCGGCGGCGCGCGTCCACTGCTCGGTCTGGCCGCTTTGCGGGTCGAGCGACCAGACCTGGCTCGGCCCCTGGCTGCTGTTGACCGAGAACTGCAGGTCGGCGAGCTTCGGATGGAAGTGGGTCGCGCCGACGCTGCCGCCGGGTAGCGCCGGCAGGGCCAGCGCGCGCAGCGTTTTCGCGTCGTACAGGCGCAGCTCGGCGCGGCCGTCGACGTTGGCCTGCGCGGCCACCAGCGTGCCGGCGTCGTTGGCGGTGGCGCCGGTGATGTCCCAGCGCACGTCGGCGGTGATCGGCACGAGGCGCTGGTCGGCCAGGCCGATGCGAGCGAGCTCGCGGAACTCGCCGCCCTGGTCGCTGACGACGTACAGCGCCGCGTTGTCGCGCGTGAACTCGCCCGCGAAGTACGTGGCCTTCGCACCGCCCGCGGCCGGCAGCAGTTGGGTGCGCCGGCCGCTCGCCAGATCGAGCAGCCAGACCTCCGATTCGTTCGCCGACAGGTAACGCGTCAGCGCGATCTGCCGGTCGTCCCACGACACGCCGCCGACGCCCCAGCCGCCGCCGGGCAGTTCGGCGAGCGTGCGTGCGGCCGCGGGCTGCAGCGGGTCGATCAGGCGCAGCAGCTGCGATACGCTGGCGCGCGAGCCGCCCTGCGCGGTGCGGTCGAGCGGCGACGCGAGCGTCAGCAGCCGGCTGCTGCCGTGCAGCCAGCCTTCCAGGCTGTGGCGCTCGGGCGTGTCGGTGAGCGGCGTGATCTGCTTGCTTGGCAGGTCGAGGCGGTAGAGCTTGTCGGCCTCATCGCCGCCGGTGGCGCGCGCGAACACGATGTAGCGGCCGTCGCGCGGCTCGTAGCTCGCGTTGCGCACCGGCTCGGCGCCGTCGGTCAGCGGCTCGGGCTCGGCCAGCGGCGCGGCGACGCGGAACAGCTGCACCACGCTCGCGCCGGCCGGGCGGTGCGAGACCAGCATCTCGCGCCGCGCCGGGTGCCAGTCGACGAAGGCGTGGCCGCGGAAGTCGGTGTACTTCGCGACCTGCGTGGCCACGCTTGCCGGGATCGGCGGGATGCCTTGCACGACCAGGTTGGGGTTCGGCGTGATGGCCGGGCCGACAGGCGCGGTGGTGCAGCCGGCGAGGATCGAGAAGGCAAGGGCGGCGGTGGCCGCCGTGCGGGTGACGGTCATGGGTCAAACGCGGCTCGTGACCGCGCATCAAAGGGGCGCAACGCGGCGATTGTGGCAAGCCGCGGCGCGCCGCCGCCTCGGGTTCATCCCGCGCCGCTGCCGTTCGCGCGCGGATTCGTGCGCTTCGTCGCAACGCGCTGGAACGCGCCGCAGGCGCTGCCGATACTGCCTTTCATCGACACCGAACCCGTCGCCCGCCACGCCACCGAGGAGCCCCGCCATGACCACGCTCGCACGCCACCTGACCCGCGCCACGATGATCGCCGCCGTGCTCGCCGGCGCCTTCACCACGCAGGCCTCGCACGGCGCGAGCCGCGAGGTCAGGGTGGTTCAGCTCGCGCCGGTGGTGGTGGTCGCCAAGCGCATCCCGGTGATCCAGCTCGAGCGCGTCGTCGTGATTGCCAAGCGTGCGGCGCCGGCCGCGACGCTGGTCGCGCAGCGCAACGCGCGCGGCCAGCGGGTCTGAGCTTGCGCGATCAGTAGCGCCGGCGCGCGGTCACCGCATCAGGCCGCGGCGGCCTGCTGGATGCCGGCGATCGCCCACTCGTGGCTGCCGTCGGCCGGCCGCACCAGGTGCCAGACCTCGTCGAACGGCGTCGCCGCGGCCTCCTTGTCCTCGCGGATCAGGCCGTGGAAGCGCACGCTGACGAGCCGGCGCTGCGGCTCGCTGACCACGTCGAGCACCTCGGCGTCGATGCGCACCACATCGGTCGTCTGCGTCGCGCTGCCGCGCTCTTGCAGGTCGAGCTTGATCGCGGCGAACATCTCGGGCGTCGTGAACGCGCGCAGGTCGTTCAGGTCGGAGGCGTCGTTCGCGGCCTGCATGCGGATGAAGATCAGCTTGGCGATGCGCTCGAATGCGGCGGCGTCGAAATCGGCGGGCAGCGCTGATACGGATGCGGCTGGCGTCGCGACCGCGGCGAGCGGCGCGGCCGCGGCACTCGACGTGCCGGCACCGGCGCCTGCGAACGCCATGCCGTTCGGCGTCGCCAGCGTGCCCGGCGCCGCGTGGCCGCGCGCGAAGCGATTCATCAGCAGGCGGATCGCGACGAAGCCGACCACGCCGATCAGCGCCAGCATCAGGATGTTGCCGAACTCGGCGCCGAGGCCGAGATGGCTCATCAGCGCCGCCAGGCCGAGGCCGGCGGCCAGGCCGGCGATCGGGCCGAGCCATGAGCGCTTCGGTGCTGCCGCGGCCGGCGCGGCGCCGGCGGTCGCCGGAGCGGTGGGTGCGGCCTGCGCGGGCGGCGTCGGCGTGGCCGTCGGCGGGGTGCGCGGCGGCACGCTGCGCTGCATCCCGGCCGACGAGCCGCCGCCGAGGCGCTTGGCTTCGGCATCGAAAGGCGCGAGGCCCGTTCCCAGCAGGGCCAGCGACAACACCACGATCATCGATTTCATCAAGCGTTCCTCGTTCGGTAGCAGTCGGCGGGGGGCCCGCGGGCGCGGCGCGATCATACGGGCCGGCGATGACCCTGCTCGCGCCTCGCGCCGGTGTGCACCGCATTTGCGGCCGCGTTGCAAAAACGCAAGCGATGCGTTGACGCGCGCCGCGCTCGCGCGCAGACTGCGCGCCTCGCGACGGCTCCCGCTGCCGCATTCGATCTGCAGGAGGTGCTCCATGTCTCATCAGTCCACCGCCATTGCCCTGTCGTCGGCCGCTGCCTGAGTGAAACCCTCGCTGATCTGCTGATCTACCGGCGATCGCCCGATCGCCACACCGCTCCCCCGCGGGTCTGATCTGCGCGCCTCTCGCGGCGCGACCGACGTTTCCCAAGCCTTCGCCCGCACGCTCGCGCGTGCCACGGGTGACCCTGCGCGTGCCGCTCGCGGCGCGCGAGCGAAACGAAACACAGACCCTCGACCATGATCGACATCGATTTCGAACGCCTGCAACGGCTCGGCCTGACGCCCGCGCTCGCGCAGCGCGCCCTCGCGTGCGCCGCCGCGCACGCCTCGACCCTGGAAGGCGCCGCGGCCGTCAACCTGCTGCGCCTGACCGAACTGCACCGCGACGCGGTGCGCCTGCACGACGGCGACGACGAGCTCCACGCGCGCGTGCTGCCGCGCCTGACCCGC
>DATMIN010000481.1:0-2054 GCA_035554275.1 Burkholderiaceae bacterium | reverse complement strand
GGCCGAGGCCGCGTGCGCCGGCCACGACGAAGCGCTGCCGCTCGCGCGCACGGTCGCGAAGAGCCTGCTGAAGCTGATGTCGTACAAGGACGAGTACGAGGTCGCGCGCCTGTACACCGACGGCGCGTTCCAGCGCCAGCTCGCCGACCAGTTCGAGGGCGACCTCACACTCGAATTCCACATGGCCCCGCCGCTGCTCGCACGGCCGAAGAACGGCCAGCCGCCGAAGAAGATCGCGTTGGGCGCGTGGATGCTACCGGCGATGCGCGTGCTCGCGAAGGGCAAGGCGCTGCGCGGCGGTGTGCTCGACCCGTTCGGCTACACCGCAGAGCGGCGCACCGAGCGCGCGCTGATCGGCCAGTTCGAGCGCCGCGTCGACGAGCTGATCGCGTCGCTCGACGCGGCGCGCCTCGGCGTCGCGATGCAGATCGCCGCGCTGCCGCTCGCGATGCGCGGCTACGGCCATGTGAAGCTCGCGAACATCGCGCTGGCGCGCGTGCGCGAGGCCGAGCTGCTGCACCGCTTCGATCCGCAGCGCTACCCGAAGCCGCCCACGGCCGCGGCGCAGGCGGGGCAGTTTCGCGGCATTGCGGTGGTGTCGCGCTGAGCGTGCATCATCGCGCGACCTGATTGCGGGGCGACCCCAACCGGTTCTTTGCATGCGCGCCTCAGCGTGACATGGCGCTCCGTCGTCGCTGGTTGCCTCGCTGGGCCGCGAGGCGTCGTGCCAGGAGCCGGCCCCTCGATCGCCCCCAACTCTGTGGACACCATCACGCGAGACGGGGCAAACCTGTCAACTCTTACAGGTTACAAAATGTGAAGCGATGGATACATTGCCGAAACACGGCGCGGTCGGAGTGTAGAAGTCGCCCGCCTGCGTCAAGACTGTCCCTAGGAGGCGCTCGTGGTTCTTGGTTCGGGGAGGCGAATGCAGCGTATCTGGAAGAATACTCGGTCCATTTTCTCGCTCGGCCCCGGGCCGCGACTTGCCACGACTGGCGTGCGATTGCCCGACTTCATGCCGGCCGTCGACACGCGGGAATCTCACCGTACGTCCCCAAGTCGGATGAGATCGCCGTCATCGCACTCTCACAAACCCAACGTAGACTTCACCAGCCGTAACAAAAAAGCCAAGAAAGATAGCGACCTGTGAGGGAGTCCGACAACGAGGTCTCGAAAGAGATCCCGCAGGGAGAGTTGTTGTGGGCTCTCGGATCGATCTGCGCACTGCACCGCATGCCGTTTGCACCCGAGTTGGTGCAGCGCGAGTTCCCGCCGCCGTGTAGTCGCGGAACGCTGATCGCTGCCGGTCGCGCGCTGGCGCTGCAGATCAGGCAGGTTCGCTTGAAGCCGGCGCAGATCGAACGCATGGTGCTGCCGCTGCTGGTGGCCTTGCGCGCGGAAACGGTCGAAGGCGAGGCTCCGCCACCCGGCCTCGGCCTCGTGACTGCCACCTCCGATGGCAAGGTTGTTCTCTTCCTTGCCGGCACCAACAACCCGCGCACGCTCAGCCAACCGGAGTTCGCGACACTCTGCTCAGGCGATGCGTGGCTCGCCCGCCCCAAGACTGAAGCGCTCACCGACCCCGACACGCTGGCCGGTGCTTCAAACCGTTTTGGCTTCCGCTGGTTCGTTCCCGAGTTGCTCAAGCACCGCGGTGTCTGGCGCGACGTGCTGCTCGCGTCGCTTGCGCTGCAACTTGTCGCGCTCGCCACCCCGCTCTTCACGCAGGCGATCATCGACAAGGTCGTCGTGCACCGAACGCAGAGCACGTTGATCGCCATCGGCATTGCGATGATGATTTTCACTGTCTTCTCGAGCCTGCTGACATGGGTGCGCCAGTACCTGGTGCTGCACACCGGCAACCGCGTCGATGCCGTGCTGGGCGCGGCGGTCTGGGATCACCTGCTCAAGCTGCCGGTGCGCTACTTCCAGTATCACGCCACCGGTGTCGTCGCGGCTCGCCTGCACGGCGTGGAGAACATTCGCGAGTTCGTCGCCAGCGCCGCCGTCACGCTCGTCCTCGACATGCCCTTTCTGGTGATCTGCCTGGG
>DATMIN010000480.1:0-5060 GCA_035554275.1 Burkholderiaceae bacterium | reverse complement strand
CGCCGCGACGCTCGGCCTCGCGGCCGGTGCGGCCACGGGCGCGGCCGGGGCGCGCGTCAGCGCTGCGCCGTCGGCGCGCGGGCGGAACGCGAGCATGCGCAGCAGCACCATCACGAGGCCGCTGTATTCGTCGGGCGCGAGCGCGAGCTCGGCGCGGCCGTGCAGCGCGATGCTGTAGAGCAACTGCGTCTCGTCGGCCGGCAGCCGCGCGGCCAGGCGCTGCGCCTGCGGCGTGTCGGGATCGTCGGCGTCGGCCGCGGCCGGCACCGCCTGCAGCACCGCCATCTGCTGCAGCAGCGCGGCGATCTCCTCGAGCGTGCCGGTGGCCGACAGGCCCAGGCCGCGCAGCGCGTCGACCGCGTCGACCAGCGCCGCGCCGTGCGCATCGGCCACCGCATCGACGATGCGCACCGCGTGGCCGCGGTCGACCGCGCCGAGCATCTCGCGCACGCCGGTCTCGGCGAGCCGGCCGGCGCCGAACGCGATCGCCTGGTCGGCGAGCGAGAGCGCGTCGCGCATCGAGCCGCGCGCGGCGCGCGCGAGCAGGCGCAGCGCGCCGGGCTCGGCCTCGATCGACTCCTGCGCGAGCACCGCCGCGAGGTGCGCCTGCACCGTGGCCGGCGCGATCGGCCGCAGGTTGAACTGCAGGCAGCGCGACAGCACGGTCGGCGGCACCTTCTGCGGGTCGGTCGTCGCGAGCACGAACTTCAGGTAGTCGGGCGGCTCCTCGAGCGTCTTCAGCATCGCGTTGAACGCGTGCGCCGTGAGCATGTGCACTTCGTCGATCATGTAGACCTTGAAGCGGCCGACGACCGGCTTGTAGACCGCGGCGTCGAGCAGCGTCGCGATGTCTTCGACGCCGCGGTTCGACGCCGCGTCGAGCTCGACGTAATCGACATAGCGGCCGGCGTCGATCTCGCGGCACGCGTCGCACACGCCGCACGGCTGCGCGGTGATGCCGCCGAGCCCGTCGGCGCCGGTGCAGTTGAGCGATTTCGCGAGAATGCGCGAGACCGTCGTCTTGCCCACGCCGCGGGTGCCGGTGAACAGATAGGCGTGGTGCAGCCTTTGCTGCGTCAGCGCGTTCGACAACGCCTGGACCACGTGTTCCTGGCCCACCAGCGCGTCGAAATTCGGCGGCCGGTACTTGCGGGCGAGAACGACGGACGACATGGATTCATTCTACGGGCGTGGTCCGGCCCACCTCGCGGCGCGGCCGGCGCGGGCCTTGCCGGATAATCCGGCGTCCCGAGAGCCCGCGTCCGCGCCTGCCGATGACCCCCACCTCCGACCCGAACGCGCCCGGCGCTGCGCCCAGCCACGTCAGCTATGAACAGTCGGGCGTCGTCTACGACCTGATCGACCCGCTGAAGGTCAGCGCGCAGCGCGCCGCGGCGCAGACCGCCGTGCACCTCGGCTCGCACGGGTTCAAGGAGGTCGAGGCCTCGCGCGGCGAATCGGCGTACGTCGTCGACATCGGCCCGTTCTACCTCGCGAGCATCGTCGAGTGCCTCGGCTCGAAGGCGCTGGTGGCCGACGAGATGCAGCGCCTGACCGGCCGCCACTACTACGACGGCATCGCGCAGGACACGATCGCGATGGCGATCAACGACCTGATCACCGTCGGCGCGACGCCGCTGGTGGTGCAGGCCTACTGGGCCGCCGGCGGCTCCGACTGGTTCGCCGACACCGAGCGCGCGCAGGCGCTGGTGGCGGGCTGGAAGCGCGCCTGCGACACCTGCCGCGTCGCCTGGGGCGGCGGCGAGACGCCGGCGCTCGCCGGCGTGGTCGAGAGCGGCCGCATCGATCTGGCCGCGGCGTGCACCGGCCTCGTCAACCCGAAGTCTCGGCTGTCGCTCGGCGAGCGGCTCGCGCCGGGCGACGCGATCGTGCTGCTCGGCTCGAGCGGCATCCACGCCAACGGCCTGAGCCTGGCGCGCAAGCTCGCCGAGCGGCTGCCGCAGGGCTACCTGACCGAGATCGCACCGGGCCTGCGCTATGGCGACGCGCTGCTCGCGCCGACGCTGCTGTATTCGCCGGTCACCGAAGCGCTGCACGCCGCCGGCATCGCGCCGCACTACTGCGCCAACATCACCGGCCACGGCTGGCGCAAGCTGCTGCGGCATCCGGCCACGCTGCGCTACGTGATCGACACGCTGCCGCCGGTACCCAAGGTGCTCGACTTCATCCGCCGTGAGGCGCGCCACAGCGACCGCGAGGCCTACGGCACGCTCAACATGGGCGCGGGCTTCGCGATCTTCGTCGCGGCCGGCGACGCGGCGCGCAGCGTCGAGGTCGCGCGTGCGCAGGGCGTGCCGGCGTGGGTAGCGGGCCGGGTCGAGGCCGGCGCCAAGGAGCTGCAGATCGAGCCGCTCGGCGTGCGCTACGGCGACGACGAACTGCAACTGCGCTGAAATGGCGGCGCGGTTCGCGGCGCTGATCGTCGCGGTGCTCGCCGCGTTCGTCGGCGGTTGCGCCGGCGTGCCGCCGGCTGTCGAGCGCACGCCATCCAAGGCGCTGGTCGCACCGGCCGAGGCGCCGCTGGCCGGCGCGGCGCGCGAGGCGCGCTTGCCCGTCGGCCAATCGGGCGTGTGGCCGCTGATGCAGGCGAGCTACGCACTCGACGCGCGGCTGGCGCTGATCGAGCACGCGACCACCTCGCTCGACCTGCAGTACTACCTGATCGGCGACGACTCGGTCGGCCGGCTGCTGCTGCGCGCGCTGCGCGACGCGGCGGGGCGCGGCGTGCGCGTGCGGCTGCTGGTCGACGACCTGTACACGATCGGCACCGACCGGCTGCTGCTCGGCCTGGCCGCGACGCCGAACGTCGAGGTCCGCCTGTTCAACCCGTTCATCACCGCGCGCGACTCGTCGACACGCCGGCTGCTCGCGCTCGCGCTCGACTTCAAGCGCCTGAACCACCGCATGCACAACAAGCTGTTCGTCGCCGACGGCGCGATGGCGGTCGTCGGCGGGCGCAACCTCGCCGACGAGTACTTCCTGCGCGGCACGCAGGGCAACTTCATCGACTTCGACGTGCTGCTCGCCGGCGCCGTCGTGCCCGAGCTGAGCGGCTGGTTCGACCTGTACTGGAACAGCCCGGCCGCCTACCCGGTGCACGACGTGGTGCGCGCCACCGCCGGCGGGCTGCCGGCGCCCGACGCGGCCCGCGCGCTCTTCGAGAGCGTGACCGCCGGCGAGCCCCGCCCCGACGCGCCGATGGCGCCCGACTTCTTCGGCGCGCCCGCGTTCAGCACCGGCCTGGCCCAGCACGCGCTCGAGTGGCTGCCGGCCGCGGCGGGCTCGTACGCCGACTCGCCGGCCAAGATCGACCCGGCGAACAACAGCATCGCGATCGACGACACGCTGACGCACCGCTTCCTGCTGCTGCTGAGCGAGACCAGGTCGGAGATGCTGCTGTTCTCGCCCTACTTCGTGCCCGGCGCCGAGGCGCTCGCGCGCATCCGCGCGCTGCGCGAGCGCGGCGTCGAGGTACGCGTCGTGACCAACTCGCTCGCCGTCAGCGACGAGCCGCTGGTCAGCGTCGGCCTCGAGCGGCACCAGATCGAACTGCTGAAGATGGGCGTCGACCTGTACGAGATCAGCTCGACCCGGCTCAAGCTCGACCACACGCTGAAGGGCCTGCTCGGCAGCTCGACCGGCCGGCTGCACGCGAAGATGGGCTTTCAGGACCGCCGGCGCGTGCTGGTCGGCTCGATGAACCTCGACCCGCGCTCGGCGCGCATCAACACCGAGATCGGCGTGCGCATCGAGAGCCCGAGGCTGGCCGAGATGGTGCTCGCCGCGTTCAAGGTCGACGCGGTCGCCGGCGTGTACCAGGTGCGGCTGCGGCCGAACGGCGCCGGCGTGCGCTGGGTCGCCGTCGATGCCGACAGCCCGGAAGACCTCGACGTCGACCCCGACACCAGCGTGTGGCAACGCCTGCGGCTGCTGCTGCTGTCGCTGTTCGTGCCGGAAAGCCAGCTCTGACGAGGAAGCCCTGCGCGCGGGGGTGGCGCTGCCGGGTCGCCTAGAATCGCAGTCGACGGGCCTCCCCGCATGGGAGCGCGGCCAACCGGGTCAGGTCGGGAACGAAGCAGCCCCAACCGTTGCGACCAGTGCCGGGGTCAGGCTCGTCACCTCATCCACCTGAAACCAGTCCGGTGCGGGCTCCCGCAGGGGCGCGGCCTTCCGGCCGGTTCGTGTGTCACCGTCCCCCGAGTAGGTGATCCGCTGCATTGGCATGGCCGTTAGCCTTGAGCCTCACGCAGCACGCCGGAGAACTCGTGGCACGACGCAAGAAGACCTCGCCCATCGAAGACCTGATTGAGGTCATCGCGCTGCTGCCTTGGTGGGCCGCAGTCGCGCTCGGCATCGTGGGTTACTTCGTGCTTCACGCCTTCGCGCAGCCACCCCTCGTCGCAAGTGCGAAGCCGGCAGACATGATGAGCCAAGCCATCTGGAAGGGGCTGGCCACCGGAGGTCAGTACCTCGTTCCGATCGCCTGCTTCTTTGCGGCGATCCTGTCCGCGGTGGGCCGACACCAGCGCAAGGAACTGGTGTCCAACGTCGCGGCGGGCAAGGCGCCAGATGTCCTCGACGGCATGAGCTGGCAGCAGTTCGAGATGCTGGTCGGCGAAGCCTTCCGTCTTCAGGGCTATCGCGTCGTCGAGATGGGCGGTAGCGGCCCCGATGGGGGCATCGACCTGACCCTTCACAAAGACCGCGAGAAGTTCCTCGTCCAGTGCAAGCAGTGGAAGGCGTTCAAGGTCGGCGTGCAGGTGGTCCGAGAGCTGTACGGCGTGATGGCTGCGAAGGGCGCCGCAGGGGGCTTCGTGGTGACCTCGGGACGCTTCACCGAGGAGGCGACCGCCTTCGCGAGTGGCCGCAACGTGACCCTTGTGGATGGCTCCAAGCTGTTCGGGATGATCCAGATGGCGCGTGCGTCCGTTGCCGGTGCGGCATCCGCGAACGCGTCACGTCGAGCACCGGAGGCTGCGGTGCAGGCCTCGCCCCATCCGCCACCGATGGAACCAGCGCGGCCCGCGACGGTAACCGCT
>DATMIN010000479.1:0-9480 GCA_035554275.1 Burkholderiaceae bacterium | reverse complement strand
GAGAGACGCCTGGATCGCGATCTGCGCGGTCTCGTAGTCGCGGATCTCGCCGATCATGATCACGTCGGGGTCCTGGCGCAGGATCGCGCGCAGCGCCTTCGCGAACGTCAGGTCGATCTTCGGATTCACCTGCGTCTGGCCGATGCCGGCGAGCTCGTACTCGACCGGGTCTTCGACCGTCAGCACGTTGGTGCTGGCGGTGTCGATGCGGCCCAGCGACGCATACAAGGTGGTCGTCTTGCCCGAGCCGGTCGGCCCGGTCACGAGCACGATGCCGTGCGGCTGCTGCACCAGCCGGTCGAACTTCTTCAGTACCTCGCCGCTCATGCCCAGGCCCTCGAGCGTGAACTTCGATTCGCCCTTGTCGAGCAGCCGCAGCACCGCGCGCTCGCCGTGCGACGACGGGAGCGTCGACACGCGCACGTCGACCGCGCGGCCGCCGATGCGCAGCGAGATGCGGCCGTCCTGCGGCAGCCGGCGCTCGGCAATATCCAGCTCGGCCATGATCTTCAGGCGCGAGATCAGCGCCGCGTGCAGCGCCCTGTTCGGCTGCACCACCTCGCGCAGCGTGCCGTCGACGCGAAAGCGCACCGAACTGCTGCGCTCGTAGGGCTCGATGTGGATGTCGCTCGCGCCGTCTTTCGCGGCCTGCGTTAGCAGCGCGTTCAGCATGCGGATGATCGGCGCGTCGTTGCTCGCTTCGAGCAGGTCCTCGATCGCCGGGAGCTCCTGCATCATCCGCGAGAGATCGACCGCGCTCTCGACCTCACCGATCACAGTGGCGGCGCTCGATTCGCTGCCCGCGTACGCGACAGCGATGCGATTCGCGAGCGACACCGCGGCCTCGCGCTCGAGCGCGTCGACGTCGTACAGGCGCAGCACCTCGCCGAGCACCGGCAGCGGCACCGACTCGGGCGCCCACAGCACGAGCCGCGCGCCGTCGTCTTCGAGCAGCAGCGTGTGCGCCTTCGCGTAGGCGTAGGGAAGGGGATGGCGGGCGCCCATCGTCGCGGCCTCAGTTGGTCTTCGGCGCCGAGGCCGGCTCGGCCAGCGGCGCCGGGGCCGGGATCGAGGGTGCGATCGGCGGCGGCGGCGGCGCGGTGTCGCCGAGCGGGCGCGGCGCGCCGCTCGGGCCGGTGTCGCCCGGGCGCACTTGCGGCAGCGTCGGCGATTCGTTGATGCGCAGGATCGTGCTCTGCGGCGGCTGGTTCTCGACCTGCTGCGCGCGGATGTAGTCGTAGCGGTCGAGCGAGATCTTGTTGCTGCTCGCCTGGTCGCGCATCACCACCGGGCGCAGGAACACCATCAGGTTGGTGCGTTTGCGGGTGCGGCTCTCGCTGCGGAACAGCGCGCCGACATAAGGGATGTCGCCGAGCAGCGGCACCTTCGAGCGATTCGTGTTGTAGCTGTCCTCGATCAGGCCGCCGAGCACGATGATCTGGCCGTCGTCGACGGTGATCGTCGATTCGATCGAACGCTTGTTGGTGGTCGGGCCGGCGTTGTCGGTGCCGACCGCGGTGGTCGACGCGACCGACGACGACTCCTGGTAGATCGTCATGCGCACGGTGCCGTTCTCGCCGATCTGCGGCTTGATCTTCAGCGTGATGCCGACGTCCTTGCGCTCGATCGTCTGGAACGGGCTCGAGGTGCCGGTACCGGTGTTGGTGTACTGGCCGGTTACGAACGGCACGTTCTGGCCGACGACGATGCGCGCCTCTTCGTTGTCGAGCGTCACCAGGTTCGGCGTCGACAGGATGTTGGTGCCGGTCTGGCTGTCGAGCGCGCGCGCGAGCGCGCCCAAGGTGTAGTAGTTGCCGAACTTGTGCGCCAAGCCGATGTTGAAGCCGGCGCTGGGCAGCGTGCCGGCGGCCGCGGCGGCGATGACGCCGGACGAGCCCTGGGCAACGACGCCGGCCGCGTTCAGGATGTTGTCCAGGCCGCTGTTGAAGTTGGTCCCGCCGGCGACGACGTTGGTGTCGCCCTTGCTGCCCAGGATGCCCTGCCACTGGATGCCGAAGTCGACGCTCTGGCTCGGGTCGACCTCGACGATCAGCGATTCGACGTAGACCTGCGCGCGGCGCGAATCGAGCTGGTCGATCACCGCGCGCAGCTGGCGATACATCGGCTCGGGCGCGGTGATGATCAGCGAGTTGCTCGACGGGTCGGCCTGCACGAAGCCGCCGGTCGACGGCGACGCCGAGCCGCTCAGCGGCGCGGTCGACTGGGTCGAGGCGCCGCTGCTGCCGGTCGAGCCGGCGGCGTTGGTGTTGACGCTGGTCGGCGTGCCCAGCGGCGCGCCGCTGCTCGCGCCGCTGCCGGACGATCCCGCGCCGCCGCCGCCGTAGGCCGCGCGCAGCACCGTCGCGAGCTTCACCGCGTCGGCGTTCTTCAGGTACACGACCCACACATTGCCGGCCGCGCCGGCCGATTGCACCGGCTTGTCGAGCTTGTCGATCAGCGCCCGGATCGACGCCATGCGCGCCGGGTTCGGCGCGCGCACCAGCAACGAGTTGCTGCGCGAATCGACCTGCACCGAGGCCGTGCCGGTGCCGCCCGGTGCGCCACCGGGCGCGGCGGCGCCAGCGGTGCCACCGGCGCTGTCGGTCATGCGCTGCACCAGCGCGGCGATGTCGGCGGCGACCGCGTATTTCAGCGCGATCACCTCGATGTCGCCCGAGGCCGGCGTGTCCATCGCTGCGATGATCTTGCCGATGCGCTGCAGGTTGTCGGCGTAGTCGGTGATCACCAGCGTGTTGTTGCCGGGGTTCGCGTTGATCGTGTTGTTCGGGCTGATCAGCGGGCGCAGCACCGGCACCAGGTTGTTGGCGTTCTCGTGCGTGAGGCGGAACACCTGCGTGATCACCTGATCGCCGCCGCGGTTGGTGCGCTCGCCCACCGTGACGGTGCCGGTCTGCAGCTTGGCATCGGCCTCGGGCACGATCTTGTACAGGCCGCCGACCTCGACGACCGTGAAGCCCAGCCCGCGCAGCGCGGCGAGGAAGTTGACGTAGGCCTCGCGCGGCGACAGCGGCGTGTCGCTGTACAGCGTCATCGCGCCCTTGACGCGCGGGTCGACGACGAACTGCTGCTTCAGGATCGCCGACATCGCGCGCGCCACGCCTTCGATCTCGGCGTTGACGAAGTTCAGCGTCACCGTCTCGCCGCGGGTGTTGCCGCGGCCCTTGCTCGCCTGCGCGAACGCGAGCGGCGCCGGCAGCAGCGAGGCCACCAGCACGGCCGAGGCGACCAGCGCCGGCAGCGCGCGGCCGGCAGTTTTCGAAGGGGCGCTTGGCTTCATGATCATCCGATCGAAATGACGGAGCGGGCGCCGTCGCGCCGTCCGATGATGTTCAGCAGGTTCGACAGCGCCGCCTCCTGGCCGGCACCGGCGCGGGCCTCGCCGCGGAATCGCAGGCCCGACGGGCCCCAGCTGCCGTTGCCGTTGAGTTGCAGCGCGCCGTCGCGGGTGCTCAGCGTGAGCACCGAGAGGCCCGGGTTGGCCGCGTCGCCCGACAGGCTCAGGCGGTAGCTGCCGAGCGACTCGAGCGTGCTCAGGCGCGACGACACGTCGACGATGTCGACGTCGGCGCGCCCGTCCATGACCCAGCGGCCCTGCACCGACTCGACCCGCAGGGCGGGCGAGGCCAGGCGCATCGAGCCGCCGAGCTGCATCGTGTTCCAGGGCGTGCCCAGGCCACCGAACAGCGCGGTCGGCCACTGCCCGACCCAGCCGGAAGGCGGCGTCAGCGTGTACGCGGTTCGGCCGAAGCCGGGCTCGATCTTCAGCGCCACGCGGCCGTTCAGGCAGCAGGCGTGCTCGAGCTGCAACTCGAGGCCGAGGCCTTTCGGGCGCAGCGTCCAGAGCAGCCGCCCCGGCAGCGTCGCGGCGTCGCGGCTGCCCTCGCCGCCGGTCAACACGAGCGCGGCGCTGCCCGACCAGACGGTGCCGCGTGCATCCGACAGCAGTACCCGCTGCTGCGTCGCCGAGGCCACCGCGTTGCCGAGCCACGCCGCCGGGGCGAACAGCACCAGCGCGAACAGCAGCCCGAGCACCGCGCCGCCGACGGCCCAGCGCAGCGCCGCGCCGCGCGACTTGTCCCACGAGATCTCGGCCAGCGTCGACTCGCCCCAGCCGGTGGCGGCGACGGTCGGCGCCCACAGGCCGCGCGTGCGCTTGGTGCGCAGCTTCATCATGGCGCGCCGCCGAGCGTGACGATCATCGTGCCGCTGTAGCCGACCGGGCCGCGCTGCAGCTGCGCGTCGACCGGGCGCGCGCGGGCACCGCTGCGCGCTTCGATGAGCCAGCCGCGCAGCGCCTCGGGCGCGACGCCGGTGAAGGTGACGGTGGCGCGGTCGCCCTGCAGCAACAGCCTGCCGCGATCGCCGAGCCGGTCGGTCGCGGCGCGCAACGCCTGCCCGGCCTGTGCCGGCGCGACGCGCGGCGCCGCGCGCAGCACGCCGCTTTCGGCGGCGATGCGCTGCATCTGCTGAATCTGCGCGTCGAGCCGGTCGAGCTGCGCCGGCGCCTCGCGCACCGTGCGCAACGCCGGCTGCACCAGCACGCTCCACGCGACGAACAGCGCCAGCACCAGCAGCACCAGCGCGATCGCCTGGCGCTCGCGCGAGGTGCGGGCGCGCCACCAGGTGCGCGCCTGGCCGCCGAGCGACGCGGCACCGGGCGCGGGCGGGGTCAGGCTGGCGCCGGTCACGACGTCGCTCCCGGTCGCGCGCGGCTGACGACCAGCCGGCCCTCGACCGTCTCGACGGCCCAGCCGTTCGGCCGCAGCAGGCTGCGGAACTGCGCGATCTGCGCGTCGCTCCAGCCGACCGCCGACAGCGTGAGCCGCCCCGGCTCGAAGCGGATCGTCTCGACCGCGGCGCGCTCGGCCGGCCAGGCCGACGCGGCGGCCTGCAGCAGCGATTCGAGGTCGGATTCGCCGGGCTTGCCGGCGGCGCTGCGCAGGGCCTGGGCCTCGCGCTGCATCACGGCATCGGCGTCGCGTTGCACGTCTTGCGGGTTCGCGTTCGGGAACGTCGAGGTGACGATGCCCTGCATCGTCGCCTGGCGTGCATCGATCTCGCTGCGCTGATGCCAGGCCCACAAATTCAGGCCGACGACCTGCGCGATCACGAAGGCCGCGAGGCCGAAACGCACCGGGCGCCATTCGGGGCTGAAGAAGCGGCGCGCCGAGTCGCGCACCGCGCGCACGCCGCGATGGCGGCGCGCGAGGTCGAACTGGCGCAGGTTCCACAGGCTGCGCCCCGCTTGCAGCAGGCGCTGGCCGGGCGGCATCACGCGCACCGGCGCGCCGAGCCACTGCTCGGCGGCGGCGACCGCGCCGGGCGTCGCGCTCCAGCGTGCGTCGGGCGGCGGCGGCGTGGGCACGAGCGCGCGCGCCAGGCCGCCCTGCAGGCGCACGGTGGCGACGCCGTCGGCATGGGCCCAGTGCAGTGCGATGCCGTGGGCGGCGCTGCCGGGGTCGACGGCGGTCTCGGAGAAGTGGCCGATCGGGGGATCGTCGGGCCAGGTCATCGGCACGACGCGGTCGACGAACACGTCGGCCTTCTCGAGCGCGGCCAGTTCGGCGCGCAGCCAGCGCCGCGAGACCGCGGCGACCCAGGTCGGCTGGCCGGGGATGGCGGAGGGGGCGAGCGCGAGGTGCACGTCGTCGTCGTCCTCGAGCAGCGCCTCTTCGAGCACGCCACCGAGGGCCGCGCGCAGCCGCGCGCCGGGCGCCTTCGGCAGCGTGATGCGGTGCCAGCTCACGTCGGTGTCGGCGAGCACCGCGATCACGGTCGTCGCCTTCGGAAAGAGTGCCGCGGCGCAACGCCCCTGCGCCTCGAGCGCCAGGCCATCGGGGCTGGTGACGTAGGGGTATTCGGTGGTCGGCCCGCTCGCCCCGGGCTCGGCGCCGCCCGCGCTGCTGCGCAGGCGCAGGCGCGACGGGATCTGGACAACGAGGGTCGACATCGGCTGGGGGTTCCGGAGTTCGCCCGCCATTGTAGGCGCGCGTCTGTCACAAATCGAAGCGAATCAACGACTTACGGTGCTTACTTGTAGCGTTCTCGCGGCCCAGAATTGCGCTAGCCGCCGACCTGCTCGAGGCTGGCGATGCGTTCGCGGCGCAGGACCACCGGGGGCGTCGGGCGCCGCTGCCACTGGACCAGCGAGCGCTCGATCAGCACCTGATCGTTGAGCCTCAGCCGGGCGCGCACTTCGAAATACGCGGAGCGGAAGGCGACTTTCGCTTGGTTGTCCGGCGCCATGCCGGCCAGCTTCTTGAAGGCTTCGATGTCGGTGAATGGCGCCGCCTGCCGCTGCTGGACGAGCGCGGCAGCTGAACTCGTGGCGGTCACGGCGGCGAGCACTTCCTTGGACGCGGTGTTGACGTTCAGCGCGGTGGCTTCCGGCAGCAGCACGACATACGGCGCCAGCGCCTGGACGGTCGCCGAGTCGATGCCGAGCCACGTCAACTGTGCGACCGTCCTCGGCATCAGCGCGGACGCGCCGGTCGAGTGCGTGATGGCGTTCAGCAGGCCGCTCGCAATGCGTTGCGCGACCCCGCCCTCGATGCCCAGGACCGAGCACAGCCGGGTCAACGCCGCCAGTTCGTCGGGCACAACCTTGGGCGCCACGCCGGCGGTCGCGGTGTCCACGAGGTTGCGCAGGTTGTAGCGACCCTGCGCATCGGTGATGTCGCCCGAGAGGAACGCCTCGGGGCCGTCGTCGACGTTGTTCTTGTCGACCGCGAGAAAGGTCGACAGGCGCGCCTCGGCCAGCGGCGTGGCCCAGTTGTCGTTCAGCGAGATCGGGCCGGTGGCCCTCACGGTCTCGGACAGGATCAGTTTCGCGAACTCGAGCGCGCCCGACAGAATCCACGCCGCCTGCGCGCGCCCGCGCTCGGCCGTCTCGACCTGCACCGCGCGCCATTGCTGCCACACCATCGCGACCGCCAGCGTCGCGACCAGCGTGACGATGATCATCGCGGTCAGCAGCGCGGCGCCGCGCTGCCGCGCGCCGGATCGGGAACGAGCGGGCCGCACGGTCATTGGCTTTGCTCGGGCACCAGCGTGTCACGGATGAGGTCACCGACGGTGCCGCGACCCGGGGCAAAGCTGAGGACGACGCGCACGCCCGCAGGCAGTGGCGTCAACGACGGCGGTGCGCCCGGGACGGGTGGCACGACGTCGCCGGTCGACTGGCAATTGGCCCAGCCATTGCCTTGGTAGAAGTAGACCTGCCAGCCGGTCAGCCCGGTCAGCGCCTTCAGCGAGCCGCGCTCGCCGCCTTGCAACTGCAAGCTGCGCAGCCAGCTGTCCTGCAACTCGCTCGCCGTCGTGACCGCCGGGCCGGCCCAGCGCACCCACGCGCCGCCCGCCTCGTCGGGGCGAAACGACCACGCGACGACCTGCAGGCCGTCGGGCGTGCGCCGCGTCATGCGGACCGAGGCGCCGTCGCACTTGAGCGCATCGGGCAGCACGTCGCTGCGCTGGATCGACGCCAGGTCCTGGTCCCATTGCGCGATCACGGTGTTCAGGCGCAGCGTCTGTTCGAGCCGCGCCTGGCTCGCGTCGCGGGTGCGGACGATGCCGTCGACGCCCTGCCACGCCATCACCGCCATGATCGCCATCACGACCATCGCGACCAGCACCTCGATCAGTGTGAAGCCGCGGGGTCGGCGCGTGCCGCGGCTCATTTGCGCAGCACCGTGGTCAGATTCAGGATGCGCCGGCCGGCCTCGTCGGCGATCTGCGCGTCGACGTTGACGAACAGCGGGTTCGGCGTCGGCCGCACCGAGAGCCGGCCGACGTAGGTGACGCCGAGCTCGACGCAGCTGAAGTCGCTGTCGCCGATCGGCGGCGTCAGCTTGCTCAGGCGCAGGCCGGTGAGCTGGTTGTCGGCGCACCACTGCGCGGCCGTCGCGTCGGCGAGGCGCTGGGTGTTGTCGGTCAGCGCGCCGGCGGCCTTGATGCCGGCGCCGAGCGTGATCGCGACGATCGCGAGCGCGACCATCACCTCGATCAGCGTGAAGCCGCGGGCCAGGCGTAGGTTCATGACCGCGCCGCCGCCGGCCCGCTGTCGTCGACGACGATGAACGGGCCGAGGCCGTCGGTGGCCAGCGTCAGCCGCTGCTCGCCGAGGTGCAGCACGATCGTCTGCGCGCCGATCAGCGGCTCGGGGCCGAGCAGCACCGCGCGCGCGCCGGGCACGTCGGCGCTGACGCCCGGGTTCAGCCAGTGGCCGGGCAGCGCGGCCGATTTCGGCAGGCCGACGAAGCGGAAGCCCTCGGCGCCTTCGCGGTTGGCGCGCGGCTCCCAGCTCACCGTCAGGCCGGCCGCGCGCGCATCGCTGCGCGCCGATTCGAGCAGTGCGACGAGGCGCGCGCCCTCATGTTCGAGCCGCGTCGACGCCGGATCGCGCAGCGCCAAACTCGCGACCGCGCTGGCGATCGCGATCAGCGCGACCACGACCATCAACTCGATCAGCGTGAACCCGGCGCGGCGTTTCATCGCAAGCGCAATCGCCTCACTGCCACGAGCCGAGGTCGGCGTTCTTGCCTTCGCCGCCGATCGTGCCGTCGGCGCCGAAGCTGTAGACGTCGATCTCGCCCTTCAGGCCCGGGTTCGCGTACTGGTAGGCGTGGCCCCACGGGTCGTTCGGCAGCTTGTCGAGGTAGGGCTTCCAGTTCGGCGGGATCGCGCCGACCGTCGGCTTCGCGACGAGCGCGCTCAGGCCCTGCTCGGCGCTCGGGTAGCGCTGGTTGTCGAGTTTGTAGAGCTTGAGCGCCTGCATCAGGTTGTTGACGTCGGTGCGGGCGGCAGTCACGCGGGCGTCGTCGGCACGCTCGAGAACATTCGGCACGATCAGCGCCGCGAGCACGCCGATGATCACCAGCACCACCATCAGCTCGATCAGCGTGAAGCCGCGCGCGCGGCCGGCGGCCATGCGCAAGCGGCGCGATTCTGAGACGATCGTCATGAAATGCTTGTCGGCGCGGCCGCCGGAAATTGAAGTCGGGTGAATCATGACTGGGCGGACGCGTAGAGCGTTCGTCGCAGGTGGTCCGTTACGCGGGAGCGCGGCGCTGCTTCGATGGCTGCTACAGCGATCCAGTGTTCCACGTCGGCGCCGATCAGCTCGGCGAGTTGGCCGGCGATGACTGGGCTGAGTGTGCCTCGGGTGCGGGCCATTGCTAGGGTCGTTGGCGCGTGCCCCAGGTCGATGGCGAGTTGCCTCTCTGACTTCGGGCTGGTTTTGTTCCTGGCGGCTTGCAGAAGCTCAAGCGTGGTTTTCATGGCGGGTCCGGGTAAACACGTGGCGTTATCGTAGCGCGGGGGTTGACAACGCCGCGTTGTCAGGTGAGTATCGGTGCGTGACAACACGGCGTTGTCGCCTACACCGAGGCCAGTCCTCATCCGTCATTAAGGAACCCCATGAACGTCTTTCTCCAGATCATCAAGGTCAACGCTCTCCGTGAG
>DATMIN010000478.1:0-3159 GCA_035554275.1 Burkholderiaceae bacterium | reverse complement strand
GATGGTCATGCCCGGCGACAACGTCAGCATCACCGTCAAGCTGATCAACCCGATCGCGATGGAAGAGGGTCTGCGCTTCGCCATCCGCGAGGGCGGCCGTACCGTCGGCGCGGGTGTGGTGGCCAAGATCATCGAGTGAGGCCGAGAACATCATGCAAAAGCAAAAGATCCGCATCCGCCTGAAGGCGTTCGATTACAAGCTGATCGACCAGTCGGCGCTCGAGATTGTCGACACCGCCAAGCGCACCGGCGCGATCGTCAAGGGCCCCGTGCCCCTGCCGACGCGCATGCAGCGCTTCGACATCCTGCGTTCGCCGCACGTCAACAAGTCGTCGCGCGACCAGTTCGAGATCCGCACCCACCAGCGCCTGATGGACATCGTCGACCCGACCGACAAGACCGTCGACGCGCTGATGAAACTCGATCTGCCGGCCGGCGTCGACGTCGAGATCAAGCTGCAGTAGATGCCCGCTGTGGGGCTTGGCACTTGCGGGTTCGCCCGCCGGTGCTAGAATCGCAGGCTTTTCCGCACTCGGGCTTGCCCGGGTGACGGCTTATCAACCCGACCAATCGATGTCGGGCCGTTGAACAAAGGCTGGCTTGCCCGCAGGGGTGCGCCGCTGGAGAAGAACCATGACGACAGTCAATCCGGGCCATCGCCTCGGCTTGCTGGGCCGCAAGGTGGGCATGATGCGCATCTTCACGGATGATGGCGACGCCATTCCCGTGACCGTGCTCGACGTGTCGAACAACCGCGTCGCCCAGGTCAAGACCGAGCAGAGCGACGGCTACAGCGCCATCCAGGTGGCGTTCGGCGAGCGCAAGGCGTCTCGCGTGTCGAAGCCCGAAGCGGGCCACTTCGCGAAGGCCGGCGTCGAAGCCGGCCAGATCCTCCAGGAATTCCGCGTCCCAGCCGAAGTCGCCGCCGAGTACAAGCCCGGCGCGCAGGTCGCGGTCGCCGGCGTGTTCGCGGTGGGCCAGCTCGTCGACGTGCAGGGCACCTCGATCGGCAAGGGCTTCACCGGCACGATCAAGCGCCACAACTTCAAGTCGCAGCGCGCCTCGCACGGCAACAGCCGCTCGCACAATGTGCCGGGCTCGATCTCGATGGCGCAGGACCCGGGCCGCGTGTTCCCGGGCAAGAAGATGTCGGGCCATCGCGGTGACGTGACGAAGACCATCCAGAACCTCGACATCGTCCGCATCGACGAAGCACGCTCGCTGCTGCTCGTGCGCGGCGCGGTGCCGGGCGCGAAGAACGGCCATGTGGTCGTCAGCCCGGCGGTCAAGGCGAAAGTCACGCGCGGCGCTGCCGCCGCGCCGGCGGGAGCGAACTGATGCAGCTCGAACTCCTCAACGAACAAGGCCAGGCGACCTCGAAGGTCGACGCGCCCGACACGCTGTTCGGCCGCGACTACAACGAAGCGCTGGTTCACCAGATCGTCGTCGCGTTCCAGGCCAACGCCCGCCAGGGCACGCGCGCGCAGCTCGATCGCGCGATGGTCAAGCACAGCACGAAGAAGCCGTGGCGCCAGAAGGGCACCGGCCGCGCCCGTGCCGGCATGACCTCGTCGCCGCTGTGGCGCGGAGGCGGCCGAATTTTCCCGAACAGCCCGGACGAGAACTTCACGCAGAAGGTCAACAAGAAGATGTACCGCGCCGGCATGGCGGCGATCTTCTCGCAGCTCGCCCGCGAAGGCCGCCTGGCGGTGGTCGACTCGCTGACCGTCGACTCGCCCAAGACCAAGCAGCTCGCCGCCAAGTTCAAGGCGATGGGTCTGGATTCGGTGCTCGTCATCACCGACCAGCTCGACGACAACCTGCTGCTCGCATCGCGCAACCTGGCGCACGTGCTCGTGGTCGAGCCGCGTCACGCCGACCCGCTCGCGCTCGTGCACTTCAAGAAGGTGCTCGTGACGAAGGCGGCGGTCGAGCAGCTCAAGGAGATGCTGGCATGAGCACCGCACCGCAAGTCAACACCAACAGGCCGAAGCACAACGCCGATCGTCTGGCGCAGGTGCTGGTCGCGCCGATCGTCTCCGAGAAGGCGACGATGGCCGCCGAGAAGCACAACCAGGTGCTGTTCAAGGTGCTGCGCGACGCCACCAAGCCCGAGATCAAGGCCGCCGTCGAACTGATGTTCAAGGTCGACGTCGAATCGGTCTCGACCGTGATCCAGAAGGGCAAGGTCAAGCGTTTCGGCAAGTCGATCGGCCGCCGCGACCACGTCAAGAAGGCGTACGTGTCGCTCAAGGCAGGCCAGGAGCTCAACTTCTCCGGGGAGGGCGCGTAATGCCCGTCGTCAAAATCAAGCCGACCTCGCCGGGCCGCCGTGGCGTGGTGAAGGTGGTGCACCCGCACCTGTACAAAGGCAAGCCCGAAGCATCGCTGCTCGAGCCGCAGATGCAGAACGCCGGCCGCAACAACAACGGCCACATCACGATTCGCCATCGCGGCGGCGGGCACAAGCACCACTACCGCGTCGTCGACTTCGTGCGCAACAAGGACGCGATTCCGGCCAAGGTCGAGCGCATCGAGTACGACCCGAACCGTACCGCGCACATCGCGCTGGTGTGCTACGCCGATGGCGAGCGCCGCTACATCATCGCGCCGCGCGGCCTTGACGTGGGCGCCACCGTGCTGAGCGGCGCCGAAGCCCCGATCAAAGCGGGCAACACGCTGCCGATCAAGAACATCCCGGTGGGCACGATCATCCACGCGATCGAGATGCTGCCGGGCAAGGGCGCGCAGATCGCGCGCTCGGCCGGTACCTCGGCGACGCTGCTGGCGCGCGAAGGCATCTACGCGCAGGTCCGCCTGCGTTCGGGCGAGGTTCGCAAGATCCACATCGACTGCCGCGCGACGATCGGCGAAGTCTCCAACGAAGAGCATCAGCTGCGCCAGTACGGCAAGGCCGGCGCGATCCGCTGGAAGGGCATCCGCCCGACGGTGCGTGGTGTCGCGATGAACCCGGTCGATCACCCGCACGGCGGCGGCGAAGGCCGCACTGGCGAGGCGCGCGCGCCGGTCTCTCCGTGGAACACCCTGACGAAGGGCTATCGCACACGCTCGAACAAGCGGACGCAGAACATGATCGTTTCGCGCCGCAAGAAGTAAGGGTCCACCGCCATGACTCGTTCACTCAAGAAGGGTCCTTTC
>DATMIN010000477.1:0-4286 GCA_035554275.1 Burkholderiaceae bacterium | reverse complement strand
AACAGGCAGAGGAAGAGCTTGCCTTCGGTCGAAAGCCGCGCGCGGTTGCAGTCGTGGCAGAACGCCTTGGTCACGCTCGAGATCGTGCCGATCTCGCCGGCCACATCTGGATCGGCATAACGCCAACGCTCGGCGGTCTCGCCCACGGTCGTGACCGGCATGCGTTCGAGCGCGAAGGCCTCGCCGATCCGGGCGATCACCTCGGCCGATGGCATCACGTCGTCCATGCGCCAGCCGTTGGTCGCGCCGACGTCCATGTACTCGATGAAGCGCAGCGCCGTGCCCGTGCCCTTGAAGTGGCGCGCCATCGGCAGGATCTGGTCGTCGTTGGTGCCACGCTTGACGACCATGTTGACCTTGATCGGCCCGAGGCCGACGCGCCGCGCCGCCTCGATGCCCTCGAGCACCTCGTGGACCGGGAAGTCGGCGTCGTTCATGCGCCGGAACACCGCGTCGTCGAGCGCGTCGAGGCTGACGGTGATGCGCTGCAGGCCGGCGTCCTTCAGCGCCTGCGCCTTGCGGGCGAGCACCGAGCCGTTGGTCGTGAGCGTCAGGTCGAGCGGCGTGCCGTCGGGGGGGCGCAGGCCGCTCAGCATGCCGATCAGGACCTCGAGGTTCTTGCGCAGCAGCGGCTCACCGCCGGTCAGGCGGATCTTGTGCACGCCGTGCGCGACGAACAGGCGCGCGGCGCGCGTGATCTCCTCGAAACTCAGCAGCGACGAATGCGGCAGGAACGCGTACTGCTTGTCGAACACCTCTTTCGGCATGCAGTAGCTGCAGCGGAAGTTGCAGCGGTCGGTGACCGAGATGCGCAGGTCGCGCAGCGGCCGGCCGAGCGCATCGCCGAGCAGGCCGCGTGGGGCCGGCGCGTCGAGCGGCACACGCGGCACGCTGGCGGCGTAGCGGTGGTCGGCGACGGGGATGACTTTGGCGGTCATGGCCGCGATTGTGCCTCTGCGTGCCGGCCCTGCCGGCCACGCGGGCGCGGGGCTCGCGTGATCAGCGCAGCGTGGTCGAGGCGTCGGTCGTCGACGGCACCGTGAGCGGGTGCGCCTCGGTCACCGCCTGCGCGAGCACCGGCTCGGCGCGGCGCGCGCCGGTGAAGCGCTTGGCCCAGTAGACGAAGCGGATGTCTTCGACGCGCACCTCGCCGCCCGGGCGCGGCGCGTGGATGAACTTGCCGTCACCGATGTAGATGCCGACGTGCGAGAAGGTGCGCCGCAGCGTGTTGAAGAACACCAGGTCGCCGGGCTGCAGCTCGTTGCGCTTCACCGCGACGAGCCCCGGTGCCTTGGCCTGCTCGTCGACACGGCGTGGCAGCACGAAGCCGAGACTGGTCTCGAACACCTGGCGCGTGAAGCCGCTGCAATCGAACCCGCTCTCGGCTTCGGTGCCGCCACGGCGGTAGCGCACGCCGAGGAAGTTCATCGCGGTGAACACCATGTCCGACGCGCGATCACGCACCTGCGCGACCAGATCGGGCTTCGCCGCGGTGTCGTCCGGCGCGGCCAGCGCCGGCCCGGCCAGCGCGGCGGCGAGCACCAGCCCCGTCAGGGTCGGCGAGGGCGGGCGGCAGTACCGGAGGATCGACATTGACGCGCAGGATAGGGTCCGTTCCAGCGCCCGTCAATGCGAAAAATCTCAATCCCGGCAGATACTTGGCAAGGGTTTGTAATGAAATTGTGAAGAACGCTGCGGGCTCGCCCGCATGCCCCGATACAGCGCCTGCGCTATCGTCGATCCGATTCTCTCGGGAGCGATCATGTTCAAGGCCATCCTGCTCGAACAGCCCGAGGCCGGTTTCCGGGCCTCGCTGACCGACGTCGACGAAGCGGGCCTGCCGGCCGGCGACGTGCTGGTGCGCATCGAACACTCGACGCTCAATTACAAGGATGGCCTGGCGATCACCAACAAGAGCCCGGTCGTGCGCGCGTGGCCGATGGTGGCCGGCATCGACGGCGCCGGCACGGTGCTGGAAAGCAGCCACCCGGCGTGGAAGGCCGGCGACCGGGTCGTGCACAACGGCTGGGGCGCGAGCGAAACGCGCTGGGGCTGCCTTGCCGAGCGCGCGCGGCTGATGGGCGATGGGCTGGTGCGCGTGCCGGAGGCGTTCTCGACCGCGCAGGCGATGGCGATCGGCACCGCCGGCTACACCGCGATGCTGTGCGTGCTAGCGCTCGAAAGGCACGGGCTCGCCGCCGGCGACGGCCAGGTGCTGGTGACGGGCGCGACCGGCGGCGTCGGCAGCGTCGCGATCGCGCTGCTGTCGAAGCTCGGGCATCGCGTCGTCGCCGCGACCGGCAAGGCCGCAGAGGCCGATTACCTGCAGGCGCTCGGCGCCTCGGCCGTGATCGACCGCGCCGAGCTGGGCAGCGCCGGCAAGCCGCTGCAGAAGGAGCGCTGGGCCGCCGCGATCGACGCCGTCGGCAGCCACACGCTCGTCAACGTGCTGGCGCAGACGCGCTATGGCGGCGTCGTCGCCGCGTGCGGGCTGGCGCAGGGCTTCGATCTCCCGGCCACGGTGATGCCGTTCATCCTGCGCGGCGTCACGCTCGCCGGCGTCGACAGCGTGATGGCGCCGATCGCGCTGCGCCGCCAGGCCTGGGAGCGGCTGGCGCGCGATCTCGATCCGACCAAGCTCGCGTCGATCACCGAGGTCGTGCCGCTCGCCGCCGCGATCGACAAGGCCGCCGACTTGATGCAGGGCAAGGTGCGCGGCCGCATCGTCGTCAAGATCTAGCGCATGACCAGCTACGCCGACTTCTACCGCCGCTCGCTCGACGATCGCGACGCCTTCTGGGCCGAGCAGGCCGCACTGATCGACTGGGAGCGCCCGTTCGAGCGCGTTTGCGATGACAGCCGGCCACCTTTCGCCGATTGGTTCGTCGGCGGCCGCACCAACCTGTGCCACAACGCGGTCGACCGGCACCTCGCGGCGCGCGCCGAGCAGAACGCGCTGATCTGGGTCTCGACCGAGACCGACCAGGAGCGCATCTACAGCTTCCGCGAGCTGCACGCCGAGGTGCAGCGCATGGCCGCGTGCCTGCTGGCGCTCGGCGTGACGCGCGGCGACCGCGTGCTGATCTACCTGCCGATGATCGCCGAGGCCGCGTTCGCGATGCTCGCGTGCACGCGGATCGGCGCGATCCATTCGGTCGTGTTCGGCGGCTTCGCGAGCGCGAGCCTCGCCAACCGCATTGACGACGCGCAGCCGGTGCTGGTGATCAGCGCCGATGCCGGCAGCCGCTCGGGCAAGGTCATCGCGTACAAGCCGCTGCTCGACGAGGCGCTGCTTCTGGCCGTGCACCGGCCGGCGAAGGTGCTGCTGATCGACCGCGGCCTCGCGCCGATGCAGCGCACGCCGGGCCGCGACGAAGACTACGCCGCGCTGCGCGCCCAGCACCTCGACGACGTGGTGCCGTGTGCCTGGCTCGAATCGACCGAGCCGAGCTACACGCTCTACACCAGCGGCACCACCGGCAAGCCGAAGGGCGTGCAGCGCGACACCGGCGGCTATGCGGTCGCACTGGCCGCGAGCATGCAGCACATCTTCATGGGCGCGCCCGGCGAGACCTACTTCTCGACCAGCGACATCGGCTGGGTCGTCGGCCACAGCTACATCGTCTACGGGCCGCTGATCGCGGGCATGGCGACGATCCTGTACGAAGGGCTGCCGACCCGCCCCGACGCCGGCGTGTGGTGGCGCCTGGTCGAGAAGTACCAGGTCACTGCGATGTTCAGCGCGCCGACCGCGGTGCGGGTGCTGAAGAAGCACGACCCGAAGTACCTGAGCGAATACGACCTGAGCTCGCTGCGCGCGCTGTTCCTCGCCGGCGAGCCGCTCGACGAGCCGACCGCGCAGTGGATCGCGCAGGCGCTCGGCGTCCCCGTCATCGACAACTACTGGCAGACCGAATCGGGCTGGCCGATCCTGACGATCGCCAACGGCGTCGAGCCGCTGCCGAGCAAGTTCGGCAGCCCCGGCGTGCCGATGTACGGCTACGACGTGAAGCTGATCGACGAATCGAGCGGCGCCGAGATCACCGAGCCGAACCGCAAGGGCGTGCTCGCGATCGCCGGCCCGCTGCCGCCCGGCTGCATGCAGACGGTGTGGCGCGACGACGCGCGCTTCGTCAACACCTACTGGAAGAGCATCCCGGGCCAACAGCTCTACAGCACCTTCGACTGGGGCGTGCGCGATGCCGACGGTTATTACTTCATCCTCGGTCGAACCGACGACGTGATCAACGTGGCCGGACATCGCCTCGGCACGCGCGAGATCGAGG
>DATMIN010000476.1:0-5536 GCA_035554275.1 Burkholderiaceae bacterium | reverse complement strand
ACGTCGGCGAATTCGTGATCCCCGGCAGCGGCCGCCTGATCTGGTGGACCGGGCGCGTCGCGATCGGCCTGCTGTACCAGCCGCAACGCCAGCGCGAGGCGCTGTCGCGCTCGTCGCTGTGGATTCAGGACGTCATGATCGACCGCAGGCCGAGTCTGGGCTGAGCCGCGCGCGCCTGCGCGCCGCGGCCCTCGCCGCCGCCGCGCAGCAGGCCGAACAGATCCTTCGGGTCGGCCGGCTGCGGCACCAGGTCGATCGGCTCGCCGATGCCGAGTTCGGCGGCCGCTTCGCGCAGGAAGCACAGCGCTGAATAGTCCTCGAGCGCGAAGCCGACCGAGTCGAAGATCGTGACCTGCGCCGCGTCGCGGCGCCCCGGCGCCGTGCCGGCCAGCACGCGCCACAACTCCGTCACCGCGAAGTCGGCCGGCATCTGCTGCAACTCGCCCTCGATGCGCGTCTGCGGCTCGAACTCGACGAACACCGCGGCCCCCTCGAGCACGCCGCGGTGGAGCTCGGTCTTGCCGGGGCAGTCGCCGCCGACGGCGTTGAGGTGCATGCCGGGCTCGATCATCTCGGGCGTGAGGATCGTCGCGCGCGTCTTGTCGGCGGTGACGGTGGTGACGATGTCGGCGCCGCGCACCGCGTCTGCGGTGGTTGCACACACGCGCACGTCCATCCCCTGGCCGGCGAGGTTCGCGGCGAGCTTGGCGCTGGCCGCAGCGTCGGTGTCGAACAGGCGCAGGTCGCGCACGCCGACGAGATCGCGCAACGCCAGCGCCTGGAACTCGCTCTGCGCGCCGTTGCCGATCAGCGCCATGCGGCGGCTGCCCGGGCGCGCCAGCGCGCGCGCGGCCACGGCCGACATCGCCGCGGTGCGGATCGCCGTGGTCAGCGTCAGCTCGGCGAGCAGGCGCGGCGCGCCGGTGGCCACATCGGCGAGCACGCCGAACGCCATCACCGTCGGCAGGCCGAGCCGGTGGTTCGACGGGTGGCCGTTGACGTACTTGAACGTGAAATGCTCGGCGTCGGCGATCGGCATCAGCTCGATCACGCCGACCTCGGAGTGGCTGGCCACGCGCGCCGTCTTGTCGAACTCGTTCCAGCGCCCGAAGTCGGCCTCGATGCGCGCGGCGACGCCCGCGATGCACGCCGGCAGGCCGCGCCGGCGCACCAGCTCGATCAGGTGGCGGGTGCCGAGGAAGAGGGTCAGGGGACGGGGCGACACGATGCGTCTCGGGTGGGCGTTGATCGGGCCAGTCTGGCCGGAGGCGATGCCAAGCGGAAGCGCACGCGTTGCCGCGTTCTGCTGGGCCGGCTGGCGTTCCGGCAGCGCTGGCTGGCGCAATGCGCAAGAAGCTGGCTCACGCTATCGTCGCGCGATGACTGCACTGTTCCAGCCCTGGCAGCTCGGCGCACTGAGCCTGCCGAATCGCATCGTCGTCGCGCCGATGTGCCAATACTCGGCGGTCGACGGCACGCCCACCGACTGGCACCTGATCCACCTCGGCCAGCTCGCGCTCTCGGGCGCGGGCCTGCTGATCGTCGAGGCGACCGCGGTGCAGGCGATCGGCCGCATCACGCCGGGCTGCCTCGGCCTGTACTCCGACGCGAACGAGGCCGGCATCGCGCGTGTGCTCGGCGCGGTGCGCGCGCAATCGCCGATCCGCATCGCGATCCAGCTCGGCCACGCCGGGCGCAAGGCGTCGAGCCGCGTGCCGTGGGAAGGCGGCGCGCAGATCCGCCTCGGCGACGCGCAGGCGTGGCCGGCGGTCGCGCCGTCGGCGCTGCCGCATGCGCCGACCGAGGATGCGCCGCACGCGCTCGACGCCGCCGGCCTCATCGACGTGCGCGACGCGTTCGTTGCCGCCGCCCGGCGCGCCGCGCGGCTCGGCTTCGACGGCATCGAGCTGCACGCCGCGCACGGCTACCTGCTGCACCAGTTCCTGTCGCCGCTGGCGAACCGGCGCACCGACGCCTACGGTGGCAGCCTCGCGAACCGGATGCGCTTCCCGCTCGAGGTGTTCGACGCGGTGCGCGCCGCATTCCCGGCCGAGCGGCCGGTGTGGATGCGTGTCTCGGCGACCGACTGGGTCGAGGGCGGCTGGGATCTCGACGGCACGGTTGCGCTCGCGCAGGCGCTGGCGGCGCGCGGCTGCGCGGCGATCCACGTCAGCAGCGGCGGCGTTTCGCCGCAGCAGGCGATTCCGATCGGGCCCGGCTACCAGGTGCCGCACGCGGCGCGCGTGAAAGCCGAGGGCGGCCTGCCGGTGATCGCGGTCGGGCTGATCACCGAGCCGGCGCAGGCCGAGGCGATCGTCGCCAGCGGCCAGGCCGACGCGGTGGCGCTGGCACGCGCGATGCTCTACGACCCGCGCTGGCCGTGGCATGCGGCGGCCGCGCTCGGCGCGCAGGTCAGCGCGCCGCCGCAGTATTGGCGCTCGCAGCCGCGCGAGTTCAAGGACCTGTTCTCGAACGCCAAGTTCGGCGCGCGCTGACGCAACGATCGATCACTTCCTCCGGAGAAACCGATGCCGCTCCCCGCCCGATTCGCGATGCTTGCGTTCGCCCTGCTGACTGTCGCCGGCGCGCAGGCCCAGATGAAGGTCGGCGTGATCGCCTCGGCCACCGGCCCGACGGCGGCGGTCGGCATCCCGCAGAAGAACAGTGCCGCGCTGCTGCCGAAGAAGATCGGCAACATCGAGATCGAGTACACGGTGCTCGACGACGCGTCCGATTCGACCCAGACCGTGGCGCTGGTCAAGAAGCTGCTCGTCGAGCAGAAGGTCGACGCGATCATCGGCCCGTCGGGCTCGCCGAATTCGATGGCGGCGCTGCAGTTCATCGCCGAGGCGAAGACGCCGATGCTCGCGCCGGTCGGCACCACCGCGGTCGTGCTGCCGATGACGGAGCAGAAGAAGTGGGTCTTCAAGACCACGCAGAACGACAGCCTGATCTGCGAGGCGCTGGTCGCGCACATGGTCAAGACGGGCGTCAAGACGGTGGGCTTCATCGGCTTCGGCGATGCCTACGGCGAGAGCTGGTACGGCGTGTTCGTGCCGATGATCGAGAAGGCCGGCATCAAGCTGGTCGCGAACGAGCGCTTTCAGCGCACCGACCAGAGCGTGATCGGCCAGGCGACGAAGATCGTCGCGGCGAATCCCGACGCGGTGCTGATCGGCGCCGCCGGCGGCCCGACGGTGCTGCCGCACCGCACGCTCGTCGAGCGCGGCTACAAGGGCCAGATCTACCAGACGCACGGCGCGGCCACACCCGATTTCGTGCGCCTCGGCGGCAAGGACGTCGACGGCGCGGTGATGGCCGCGAGTCTGATGCTGGTGCTCGGCGAGGTGCCCGACAGCAACCCGGCGAAGAAGACCGCGCTCGAGTACATCGCCGCGTACGAGAAGCTGTACGGCAGCAAGCCGGCCACGTTCGGCGCCAATGTCTTTGATGCCGGCCTGCTGCTGCAGCGTGCGGTGCCCGAGGCGTTGAAGAAGGGCCAGCCCGGCACCGAGGCGTTCCGCGTCGCGCTGCGCGACGCGCTCGAGCAGACGCGCGAGCTGGTCGGCACGCAGGGCGTGTACACGATGTCGGCGGCCGACCACTCCGGCTTCGACAAGCGCGGCCGCGAGCTGATGCAACTGACGAACGGCGTCTGGCGGCTGATTCCGGAGTGAGAAGAATCGGCCAGGAAGGGGTCGGCTGAGCCGACCCCGCCGGCGTCTTGCGCGAACGCGCTACCCGTGCAGCCGGCTGTGGCGCGGCACGCTGGCGAGCAGGAACTCCATCTGGTCGGCCAGGATGCGCCGGCCGCGCAGGATCATGTCCTCGTGCAGGCTCGGCACGTACGGCAGGTACATCAGCGACAGGTGCGCCTCTTCGGGCATGCGGTTGCCCTTGTGGCCGTTGCACGGGCGGCACGCGGTGATGCAGTTCATCCAGGTGTCGTGGCCGCCGCGCGACGTGGGCACGATGTGCTCGCGCGTCAGGTCTTCGAAGCGGAAGCGGTGGCCGCAGTACGCGCACACGCCGCGATCGCGGGCAAACAGCTTCGGGTTCGACAGCGCCGGCGTCTGCCTCCAGGCGCGGCTCGGCACCGAGCCCTTGACCGCGATGATCGGGTGCACCTCGATGCGCGACTGCTTGCCGGTGCGCTGGTAGCCGCCGCGCAGGACGTAAAAGGTGTCGCCGAGCGTCCACGCGACACCGTCGCTCGCATACAGGATCGCCGCTTCCTTGGCCGAGATCCAGGCCTGCGGCCGGCCCGATACATCGAGTTGCAGAACTTCCATGAGGCTGCGAGCGTAATGCAGACGCCGCATTCGCTCAAGGCCCCGGGCCCGGCGGGTGCCGCGCGCCGGCGTTTCATCGCCGCGTCACGCGCTCGGATACAGGCCGCGCTCGCGCGCCATCAGCCGCGAAAGGCCAAGCAGCGCGCCGATCGCCGGCATCGGGATCGCCAGAAGCGTGCCGATCTCGTGGACTGCGCCGACGAGCGCATCGAGTTCGAGCGGCCGCGCGGCGAGCGAATCCTGCAGCATCGAGGTCTTGAACGCGCCGAGTTCGCGCGCGATCGCCATCCGCTCCTGGCCCGACTGCGCGATCGGGCAGCCGATGCGCGCGCCGATCGCGCGCGCCTCTTCCATCGCCGCGAGCATGAAGGCGAGCACCAGCGGGTCGTCGATGATGCGGTGGCTCTCGGCGCCGGTCAGCGCCGAGACCGGGTTCATCGTCATGTTGCCCCACAGCTTGTACCAGACGTCGCGGCGGATGTCGGCGCTCGCCTCGGCCTCGAAGCCGGCCGCGGCGAGTGCGGCGCAAACGCTCTCGACGCGCGGCGTGACCTGCCCCGACGGGCCGCCGCGCGGCTCGCCGACGATCAGCCGCTGGCCGAAGCCGTGGCGCACCAGGCCCGGCTCGGGGCTCGAGCAGGTGAGGTGGACGACGCAGCCGAGCACGCGCTCGATCGGCAGCGCGGCGGCCATGCGGCCGTCGGGGTCGACGCTCGCCAGCCGCCGGTCGCCGAGCGGTGCCTCGGCTGGCGCGCCGTCGAGGAACCACCACGGCACGCCGTTCATCGCCGGCATCACGATCGTGTCGGGGCCGAGCAGCGGCTGCAGCGACGCGGCCGCGTCGGCCAGTGCCGGGCCCTTCAGCGCGACGACCACCAGGTCCTGCGCTCCGAATCGGGCCGCGTCGGCCTCGACCGCGATGCGCGCGGTCAGCGTCTCGCCGCCCGCCAGCACGCGCAGGCCGTGTTCGCGCACCGCGGCGAGCGTCGCGCCGCGCGCGATGCCGCTGACCGTGTGCCCGCTGCCGGCCAGTCGCGCCGCGATCAGGCCGCCGACGGCGCCGAGCCCCACCACTGCGATCTTCATGGCGGTGATGGTAGCAACGGCCCTGGCCGGCGTGCTTCTAGAGGCCGGCGTCTAGCGATTCCCGACAAATCGCACGTGGCCGCCGCCCCACCCGCGTCGTTTGTCTGCAAAATAGCACGATCGTTCGTTTCCTCCGCCACACCGCTGGCCGACCCACC
>DATMIN010000475.1:0-2231 GCA_035554275.1 Burkholderiaceae bacterium | reverse complement strand
GCAGGACGAGCGCGCCGCGCCGCTCGTCGTGCTGATGCACGGCGACAAGCAGGTCAGCACCAAGAACCTGGCGCGCCAGATCGGCGCGAAGTCGGTCGAGCCGTGCCCGCCCGAGGTCGCGCAGCGCCACAGCGGCTACCTTGTCGGCGGCACCTCGCCGTTCGCGACGCGCAAGCCGATGCCGGTGTACGTCGAGGCGAGCGTGCTCGAACTGCCGCACGTGTGCATCAACGGCGGGCGGCGCGGCTACCTCGTCGGCATCGCGCCGCGGCTGCTGGTCGATCTGCTGGGCGCGCAGCCGGTGCACTGCGCGTTGTGAGGCCACGCGCGGCCGCGGCCGGCGGGGCAGAATAGCGATCCCGATGACCCCCCTCTATCCCGCCCTCGCCGCGCTCGCGGCCTACCTGATCGGCTCGCTGTCGTTCGCGGTGATCGTGAGCCGCGCGATGGGCCTGTCCGACCCGCGCAGCTACGGCTCGGGCAACCCCGGCGCGACCAACGTGCTGCGCTCGGGCAACAAGACCGCGGCGGTGCTGACGCTGCTGCTCGACGCGCTGAAGGGCTTCGTGCCGGTCGCGCTCGTGAAGGCCTACGGCGCGCCGTACGGCCTCGACGAAGGCACGCAGGCGATGGTCGGCCTGGCCGCGTTCCTCGGCCACCTGTGGCCGGTGTTCTTTCACTTCAAGGGCGGCAAGGGCGTGGCCACGGCGGCCGGGGTGCTGTTCGGGCTGAACCCGTGGCTCGGCCTGGCCACGCTTGCGACCTGGGTCATCATCGCCGCGTTCACGCGCTACGCGTCGCTCGCGTCGATCGTCAGCGCGCTGTTCGCACCGTTCTACCAACTGCTGATCTGGGGCGGCGGGCCGGTCGCCGTCGCGGTGATGGCGATGGGCGGGCTGCTCGTCTGGCGCCACCGCGCGAACATCCGCAAGCTGCTGAAGGGCACCGAGAGCCGGCTCGGGCAGAAGGCGGCGGGTGCGGCGCCGGCGGCGAAGCACGCCCGGCACGGCCATCCACACAAGCACGGAGTGAAACCACCATGAGCCAGGGACTGCGCCGATTCCATGTCGGCGACCGGCTGTCGGAGATGACGATCCACAACGGGTGCGTCTACCTCGCCGGCCAGGTGGCGAACGACGCGTCGCAAGGCATCCGCGGCCAGACGCTGCAGGTGCTGGCCGCGATCGACAAGCTGCTCACCGAGGCCGGCACCGACAAGGCGCACATCCTGATGTGCCAGATCTTCATCCGCGACCTCGACGATTTCGCGGCGATGAACGAGGTCTGGGAAGACTGGCTCGCGCCCGGCGACGCGCCGCCGCGGGCCACCGTGCAGGCCATCCTCGCGAAGCCCGACTGGCGCGTCGAGATGGTGGTGACGGCCGCGCTGTGATGGCGCCGACCGGTCGCCGGCCACGGCAGGGTCTCGTCGGGCTGGTCGCGCTCGTCGCGATGGTCATGGTGGCGATCGCCGCGCTGCAGCTCTACGGTGCGTGGTCGCGCGAGCGCCTCGGCGCGCAGGTCGAGGCCGCGGCGCGCCCCGGCGACATCCGGATGATCGGCTCGACCACCTGCGTCTACTGCGCCGCCGCGCGCGCCTGGTTCGATGCCCACCGCGTGCCGTTCACCGAATGCCAGATCGAGCTCGACGCCGCCTGCGCCGAACAGTACCGCGCGCTGCTCGCGCCCGGCACGCCGGTGATGATCGTGCGCGGCCAGCGGCTGCTCGGCTTCGACGCGCGCGCGATCGCGCAGGCCCTTGCCGATGCGCGCGACACGCGCGTGCAATGACGCGCCGCGCCTTCATCACGAAGCCCCCGACCCCCGAACCCGACCCTATGACCCAGCGCGTCCTGACCGGCGTCACCACCTCCGGCACTCCGCACCTCGGCAACTACGTCGGCGCGATCCGCCCGGCGATCGCCGCGAGCCGCCAGCCGGGCGTCGAGAGCTTCCTGTTCCTCGCCGACTACCACGCGCTGATCAAGTGCGATGAGCCGGCGCGCATCGAGCGCTCGCGCCTCGAGATCGCCGCGACCTGGCTCGCCGGCGGGCTCGACCCGGAGCGCGTCACGTTCTACCGCCAGAGTGACATCGTCGAGATCCCCGAGCTGACGTGGCTGTTGACCTGCGTCGCGTCGAAGGGCCTGATGAACCGCGCGCACGCCTACAAGGCCGCGGCCGACGCGAACCTCGCGGCCGGCGAGGACGTCGATGCCGGCATCACGATG
>DATMIN010000474.1:0-9231 GCA_035554275.1 Burkholderiaceae bacterium | reverse complement strand
GCGAGCCCGGCCCAGCCGCCGCCGACGACCGCCAGCCTGCCGGCCGCAGCCACTAGCGCCCGCGCCAGTTCGTGCGCATCGCGATCCAGAGCTTGCGCAGCGGCGTCAGCGAGGTTCGCTGGTGCAGCACCTGGAAATCGTCGGCCTCGATTTCGCGCAGCAAGGTGCGGTAGATGTTGGCCATCATCACGCCGGGCTTCTGCGCCGCGCGGTCGGCCGCCGGCAGCAACGCAAACGCCTCGTCGTAGCTGCGGTGCGCGCGCTCGGCCTGGAACTTCATCAGCGCGGTGAAGCGCTCGCTGTAGCCGCGGTTCAGGATCTCCTGCGCCTTCACGTCGAACTGCTTCAGCTCGTTCACCGGCAGGTAGATGCGGCCGCGGCGCGCGTCGTCGCCGACGTCGCGGATGATGTTGGTCAGCTGCATCGCCAGGCCCAGGCGGTGCGCGTAATCGATCGTCTTCGCCTCGGTGCGGCCGAAGATGCTCGCCGCGACCTCGCCGACGACGCCGGCCACCAGATCGCAATAGCGCGCGAGGCCGGCGAAATCGAGGAAGCGCGACTGCTCGAGATCGATCTGGCAGCCGTCGATCACCGCCGCCAGGTGCTCGGCGCGGATGTCGAACGCGGCCGCGTGCGGCAGCAGCGCCTTCATCACCGGATGCGTCGGCGCGCCGGCGAACGCGCCCGCGACCTCGCGCCGCCACCACGCGAGCTTGGTCGCCGCAACGCCGGGGTCGCTGACCTCGTCGACCACGTCGTCGACCTCGCGGCAGAACGCGTAGAACGCGGTGATCGCGGCGCGCTTGGGCGGCGGCAGGAACAGGAACGCGTAGTAGAAGCTCGAGCCGCTGCGCGCCGCCTTGTCCTGCACGTACTGGTCGGGGCTCATGCCTGGCCGCCAGCGACGACGGCGTGCGGCAGGCGCATCCGCCCCGCGCGCCACAGCAGCGCAGGTGCATCGTGCCAGCGCAGCGTCGGGCGCTGCTGCAGCGTGGCGAAGCCGAGCGCCTCGATCTTGTCGAGAATGCGCAACCCGCCCTGCACGACGAGCCGCAGCTCCCAGCCCGCACGGCCGGGCACGGTGTGCACCAGCGGCGCACCGGCCGCCATCAGCGCGCGCGCCCAGCCGACCAGATCGGCGACGAGCGCGCGCGCTGCCGGCGAGTCGTGTCGCGCCAGCAGCGCGTCGGCGTCGACGCCGTGGCGCGCGCAATCGGCCCGCGGCGGGTAGAGGCGGCCGCGGCGCGTGTCGATGCTCAGGTCTTGCCAGAAATTGGCGAGCTGCAGCGCGGTGCAGATCGCGTCGGACTGGCGCAGCGCGGCCGCGTCGTCGATGCCGTACAGGTGCAGCAGCAGCCGGCCGACCGGGTTCGCCGAGCGGCGGCAATAGTCGAGCAGCTCGGCGCGGTCGGCGTAGCGCTGCTGCACGACGTCCTGCGCGAACGCGTCGAGCAACTGGTCGAGCAACTCGACCGGTAGCGCGTGCCGCCCGATTGCCGCACGCAGCGGGCCGAAGACCTGCGGCCACCGGGCGGAGACGGCGCCCGCGGCATGCAGCGCCTGCAGGTCGGCGCGGTAGGCGGCGAGTTCGGCGAGCCGCTCGGCCGGCGGCGCGTCGCCTTCGTCGGCGATGTCGTCGGCGGTGCGGGCGAAGTGGTAGATCGCCGTGATCGCGGGGCGCAGGGCCGGCGGCGACAGCAGCGACGCGACCGGGAAGTTCTCATAATGTTCGACGCTCACGGGGAGGATTCTCCACGGTGCGCGCCACCGGCCCGCGCGAGCCGTTCGCCGATTGACAGGCGCCGGGGTCGCCGAATATATTACTGACCAGTCAGTCATTTGCGTGGAGTACCACCCGCCGCCGGGCCTCCGCGCTCTCGGGCCGCACCCGCCCGCCGTCCGCCAAGGAGTTTCATGCGCCACGCGCCCCTCATCGCCCTGGGCCTCGCCGCGACGCTCGCCGCGTGCTCCAAGACCGAGCCGCCCGCCGACCCGGTGCGCGCGGTGCGCACGCTGACGATCGCGCCGCAGTCGGCTGGCGGCGTGGTCGAGTACGCGGGCGAGATCCGCGCCCGCACCGAATCGCGCCTGAGCTTTCGCGTCGGCGGCAAGATGGTCAAGCGCCTCGTCGATCTCGGCGACGTGGTCAAGCCCGGCCAGCTGCTGGCCCAGCTCGACGCGCAGGATCTGCGCCTCGGCCAGGACGCCGCCCGCGCCAGCGCCGCCGCGGCGCAGGCGAGCTACGAGCAGAACCTTGCCGACTACAAGCGCTACAAGGATCTGGCCGACAAGGGCTTCATCGGCCCGGCCGAACTCGACCGGCGCGAGATGGCGATGAAGACCGCGCGCGCCCAGTTCGACCAGGCCCGCGCGCAATCGGCGGTGCAGGGCAACCAGGCGCGCTACGCGTCGCTCGCGGCCGATGCCGGCGGCGTGATCACCGGCATCGATCTCGAGCCCGGCATGGTCGCCTCGGCCGGCACGCCGGTGCTGCGCCTCGCGCACGACGGGCCGCGCGACGTGGTGTTCGCGGTGCCGGAAGACAAGGTCGGCCTCGTCAAGGCGCTCGCCGCGCAGGGCGGCGGCTTCAGCGCGCGCATCTGGGGCTCGGCCGCCGGCGACGCGGTGCTGCCGGCGACGATCCGCGAGATCTCGGCCGCGGCCGATCCGGCGACGCGCACCTTCCTCGTCAAGGCCGACATCGGCGATGCCGCCGGCACCGCGCGCCTCGGCCAGACCGCGACCGTGCAGATGCAGTTGCCGCAGACCGGTGGCGTGACCAAGCTGCCGCTGTCGGCACTGCGCGAGGACAGGGGCCGCAGCGCGGTGTGGCTGGTCGACCGCGCGACGATGACGGTGCGCTCGCAGGACGTGCAGCTCGCCGGCGCCGAGGGCAACGAGGCCGTGATCAGCGCCGGCCTCGCGCCCGGGCAGGTGGTGGTGACGGCCGGCGTGCACGTGCTCAGCCCGGGGCAGAAGGTGAAGTTCTACGTCGACCCGGGCGCGCCGGCGTCCGGCGTGGCGGCGGCGCCGGCCGCCACACCGGTCGGGGTCAAGTGAGCGGGCGCGTGGCCGACGCGCCGCCGGCCGAGCCGACCTCGCGCTTCAACATCTCGAGGTGGGCGCTCGAGCATCGGGCGCTGACACGCTACCTGCTCGTCGTGCTGCTCGCGCTCGGCGCGGCGGCGTACTTCCAGCTCGGCCAGGACGAAGACCCGCCGTTCACGTTCCGGGCGATGGCGATCCGCGTGTTCTGGCCCGGCGCGACCGCGCAGCAGGTCGCCGAGCAGGTCGTCGACAAGCTCGAGAAGACGCTGCAGGAGGTGCCGTACGCCGACAAGATCCGCAGCTACTCGAAGCCGGGCGAGGCGCTGATCATCTTCCAGGTGCGCGACTCGTCGCCGCCGAAGGAGATGCCGCAGGTCTGGTACACGGTGCGCAAGAAGATCGGCGATATGCGCGCCACGCTGCCGTCGGGCGTGCAGGGCCCGTACTTCAACGACGAGTTCGGCGACGTCTACGGCTCGATCTTCGCGCTCTCGGCCGACGGCTTCAGCTACCAGGAGCTGAAGGACCAGGCCGACCGCGTGCGCCAGCGCCTGCTCAAGGTGAAGGACGTCAACAAGGTCGCGATCTTCGGCGCGCAGGACGAGAAGCTGTTCGTCGAGATCTCGCAGCAGCGCCTCGCGCAGCTCGGGCTCGATTTCAGCCAGGTGCTGGCGCAGCTCGGCCAGCAGAACGCGGTCGAGTCGGCCGGCACGATCAACGCGCCGACCGATTTCGTGCAGGTGCGTGTCGGCGGCCAGTTCAACTCGGTCGACGAGTTGCGGCGCTTTCCGATCCGCGCCGGCGGCGCGAGCCTGAAGCTCGGCGACATCGCCGAAATCCGGCGCGGCTACGTCGACCCGCCGCAGGTCAAGGTGCGCTTTCAGGGCCACGAGGTGATCGCGCTCGGCATCTCGATGGGCAAGGGCGGCGACATCATCCGCATGGGCAAGGCGCTGAACGTCACGGTCGAGCAGATTCGCGCCGAGCTGCCGGCCGGCATCGAGATGCACCAGTTCCAGAACCAGGCCCAGGTGGTGTCGACCTCGGTCAACGAGTTTGTGCGCGTGCTGGTCGAGGCGGTGGTGATCGTGCTCGCGGTGAGCTTCATCAGCCTCGGCCTGCACCTCAAGCCGAACTCGTGGCGCTTCACGATCGACTGGCGGCCCGGGCTGGTGGTGGGCATCACGATCCCGCTGGTGCTGGCGATCACGTTCGTCACGATGTACTACTGGGGTGTGGGCCTGCACAAGATCTCGCTCGGCTCGCTGATCATCGCGCTCGGCTTGCTCGTCGACGACGCGATCATCTCGGTCGAGATGATGGTGCGCAAGCTGGAAGAGGGCTACGACAAGGTGCGCGCCGCGACCTTCGCATTCGACGCGACCGCGATGCCGATGCTCACCGGCACGCTGATCACCGCGGTCGGCTTCCTGCCGGTCGGCCTGGCGCAATCGACGGTTGGCGAGTACACGTTCGCGATCTTCGCGGTCACCGCGGCGGCGCTGGTGATCTCGTGGTTCGTCTCGGTCTACTTCGTGCCGTACCTCGGCGTGTGGCTGCTCAAGACCAAGCCGCAGGTCGAGGGCGGGCCGCCGCACGAGCTGTTCGACACGCCGTTCTACACGCGCTTTCGCGCCACCGTGAACTGGTGCGTCGAGCACCGCTGGAAGACGATCGGCCTGACGATCGCGACGCTGGTGCTCGGCGTGGCCGGCATGGGCAAGGTGCAGAACCAGTTCTTCCCCGATTCGAGCCGGCCCGAGATCCTCGTCGACCTGTGGTTCCCCGAGGGCACGTCGTTCGCGGCGAACGAGGCGGTCGCCAAGCGCGTCGAGGCGCGCGTGATGGCGCTCGACGGCGTGCAGACCGTGACCACCTGGGTCGGCAGCGGACTGGAGCGTTTCGTGCTCGTGCTCGACCAGGTCTTTCCGCAGAGCAACGTCAGCCAGATGGTCGTGCTGCCGAGAGACCTGAAGGCCCGCGAGCGCCTGCGCCAGGCGCTGCCCGAGCTGCTGGCGAGCGAGTTTCCCGAGGTGCGCGGCCGCACGAAGCTGCTGCCGACCGGGCCGCCGGTCGCGTACCCGGTGCAGTTCCGCGTCGTCGGCGCCGACCCGGCGCGCGTGCGCCTGTATGCCGACGAGGTCAAGGCGATCATGCGCGCCAACCCGAACCTGCGCGGTATCAACGACAACTGGAACGAATCGGTCAAGGTGCTCAGGCTCGAGGTCGACCAGGACAAGGCGCGCGCGCTCGGCGTGACCAGTCAGGCCATCGCGCAGGCGGCGCGCACGATCAACAGCGGCACGACGATCGGGCAGTACCGCGAGGACGACAAGCTCGTCGACATCGTGCTGCGCCAGCCGCTCGAAGAGCGCAACCAGATCACCGACCTCGCGAACGGCTACGTGCCCACCAGCGGCGGGCGCACCATCCCGCTCGGCCAGATTGCGCGGGCCGGCTTCGCGTGGGAGCCGGGCGTGCTGTGGCGCGAGGGCCGCGACTACGCGGCGACGGTGCAGGGCGACATCGTCGAGGGCCTGCAGGGCGCGACGGTGACGGCGCAGCTCGACCCGCTGTTCGCGCCGCTGCGCGCGAAGATGCCCGACGGCTACCGCATCGAGGTGGCCGGCGCGGTGGAGGAGAGCAGCAAGGGCCAGGGTTCGATCGCCACCGGCGCGCCGCTGATGCTGTTCATCATGTTCACGCTGCTGATGCTGCAGCTGCACAGCTTCAGCCGCTCGGTGCTGGTGTTCCTGACCGCGCCGCTTGGCATCGCCGGCATCGCCGCGGCGCTGCTGCTGCTCGACCGGCCGTTCGGCTTCGTCGCGCTGCTCGGCGTGATCGCGCTGATGGGCATGATCATGCGCAACTCGGTGATCCTGATCGACCAGATCGAGCAGGACCGCGCGCGCGGCGTGCCGGCGTGGGACGCGATCGTCGAGGCCGCGGTGCGCCGGCTGCGCCCGATCATCCTGACGGCAGCAGCCGCGGTGCTGGCGATGATCCCGCTGTCGCGCAGCGTGTTCTGGGGGCCGATGGCGGTGGCGATCATGGGCGGGCTGATCGTCGCGACCGCGCTGACCTTGCTGTCGCTGCCGGCGATGTATGCGGCGTGGTTCCGCGTTCGCCGGCCGAGCTAGAATCGCCGGCTTTCCAGGTAACCGAGAAGGGGTTGCGTCAGCAACCCCGCCTTCGTCTCCTGCCGAAGGCGTTCGCGCGGGTGGCGAAATTGGTAGACGCACCAGGTTTAGGTCCTGACGCCAGCGATGGTGTGCGGGTTCGAGTCCCGCCCCGCGCACCAGCCTTGCACATCGAAAGAGTCCTCACATCATGACCGTTCACGTTGAAACCCTCGACAAGCTGGAGCGCCGCATCACGCTGACGCTGCCCACGTCCACGATCAATTCCGAAGTCGAGTCGCGCCTGAAGAAGCTCTCGCGCACGGTCAAGGCCGCGGGCTTTCGGCCCGGTAAGGTGCCGATGAGCGTGGTCGCGCAGCGCTATGGCTACTCGGTGCACTACGAGGTGATGAACGACAAGGTCGGGCAAGTATTCAGCGAGGCCGTCAACGAGGCCAAGCTGCGCGTCGCCGGCCCGCCCAAGATCGCCGAGAAGGAAGGCGCGCCCGAAGGCCAAGTCGCGTTCGACGCGACGTTCGAAATCTACCCGGAAGTCAAGCTCGGCGACCTGAGCACGGCCGAGGTCGAGCGCGTCTCGACCGAGGTCGGCGACGACGCGATCGACAAGACGCTCGACATCCTGCGCAAGCAGCGCCGCACGTTCGCACAGCGGCCGGCGGCCGAGGGCGCGCTCGAGGGCGACCGCGTGACGATCGATTTCGCCGGCACGATCGATGGCGTGCCGTTCGAGGGCGGCACAGCCTCCGGCTACCAGTTCCTGATCGGCGAAGGGCAGATGCTCGAGCAGTTCGACCAGGCGGTGCGCGGCATGAAGACCGGCGAGTCGAAGACCTTCCCGCTGCAGTTCCCGGCCGACTACCAGGGCAAGGACGTCGCCGGCAAGGAAGCCGACTTCACGGTCACCGTGAAGAAGATCGAGACCCAGCATCTGCCCGAGGTCAACGAGGCGTTCGCCAAGTCGCTCGGCATTGCCGACGCGACAGTGGCCGGCTTGCGCGCCGACGTGAAGAAGAACCTCGAGCGCGAGGTCAAGTTCCGCGTGCTCGCGCGCAACAAGGCCAGCGTGATGGACGCGCTGGTCGCAACGGCCGAGCTCGACGTGCCGAAGTCGCTGGTGGCCGGCGAAACCGAGCGCATGGTCGAGGCGGCGCGCGCCGACCTGAAGAAGCGCGGCATCAAGGACGCCGACACCGCGCCGATCCCGGCCGAGCTGTTCCAGCCGCAGGCCGAGAAGCGCGTGCGCCTCGGCCTCGTCGTCGGCGAGCTGGTGCGTGCCAACAGCCTGCAGGCCAAGCCCGATCAGCTGCAAAAGCACATCGAGGAGATGGCGCAGAGCTACGAGAAGCCGTCGGAAGTGGTGCGCTGGTACCTCGGCGACCGCCAGCGGCTGGCCGAGGTCGAGGCGGTGGTCGTGGAGAACAACGTCGCCGAGTTTGTGCTTGGCCGGGCGAAGGTCACCGACAAGACCGTGCCGTTCGACGAGCTGATGACGGGCTGAGCGCGGGTTGCATCACGGAAGAGGCGCCGCCGCGAGGCGGGCGCCTCTTTTTCATGCGCGGCGCGAGCGGCCATGCCGGGCTTGTGGCCACATAATCAGCCCCAACATCGCTGGGATTGCGAACCGAAGGACACCTCCATGAGCGCGCTAGACATCCAAGACCTCGGCATGGTGCCGATGGTGATCGAGACCTCGGGCCGCGGCGAGCGCGCCTACGACATCTACAGCCGGATGCTGCGCGAGCGGGTGATCTTCCTGGTCGGCCCGGTCAACGACCAGACCGCGAACCTCGTCGTCGCGCAGCTGCTGTTCCTCGAGAGCGAGAACCCCGACAAGGACATCTCGCTGTACATCAATTCGCCGGGCGGCTCGGTCAGTGCCGGGCTGTCGATCTTCGACACGATGCAGTTCATCAAGCCCGACGTCTCGACGCTGTGCATGGGCATCGCGGCGAGCATGGGCTCGTTCCTGCTGATGGCCGGCGCGAAGGGCAAGCGCATGGCGCTGCCCAACTCGCGTGTGATGATCCACCAGCCGTCGGGCGGCGCGCAGGGCCAGGCGACCGACATCGAGATCCACGCCCGCGAGATTCTGAAGACGCGCGAGCAGCTGAACCTGATCTACGCCGAGCGCACCGGCCAGTCGATCGACAAGATCCGCACCGACATGGAACGCGACATGTTCATGGACCCGCACGAAGCCAAGGCCTACGGCCTGATCGACCAGGTGCTCGCGCACCGCTCTTCGCCGGCGACGGGCTGAGCGCGGCCCCGACGCGCGGGCGCGTCGGGTGCCAGCAACAACACCTGGATCGGGGCCTTTTTCACAGCGAAGGCCCCGTTTTCTTTTGAACTATCATTCGTCAAGCCCTCTCTCCACGCCCCTCAGCACGCACCTCCATGGCCGAAAAAAAAGGCACCTCCAGCGAGAAGGTTCTGTACTGCTCCTTCTGCGGCAAGAGCCAGCACGAGGTGAAGAAGCTGATTGCCGGCCCGAGCGTGTTCATCTGCGACGAATGCATCGAGCTGTGCAACGACATCATTCGCGATGAGTTGCCGGCCGAAGGCGCCGACCCGAAGGCCGCGAAGTCCGATCTGCCGGTGCCCAGCGAGATCAAGGCGAGCCTCGATCAGTACGTGATCGGCCAAGACGTGGCCAAGCGCACGCTGTCGGTCGCGGTCTACAACCACTACAAGCGGCTCAAGCACATGAGCCGCGCGAAGGACGACATCGAACTCGCCAAGAGCAACATCCTGCTGATCGGGCCGACCGGCTCTGGCAAGACGCTGCTCGCGCAGACGCTCGCACGCCTGCTCAACGTGCCGTTCGTGATCGCCGATGCGACCACGCTGACCGAAGCGGGTTATGTGGGCGAGGATGTCGAGAACATCATCCAGAAGCTGTTGCAGAACTGCGGCTACGACGTCGACAAGGCGCAGCGCGGCATCGTCTACATCGACGAGATCGACAAGATCAGCCGCAAGGCCGACAACCCGAGCATCACGCGCGACGTGTCGGGCGAGGGCGTGCAGCAGGCGCTGCTCA
>DATMIN010000473.1:0-7179 GCA_035554275.1 Burkholderiaceae bacterium | reverse complement strand
CGAGCACATCCCCCCGTTTGCCGGCGACCCGATCCTGAGCCTGAACGACGACTTCCAGAAGGATCCGCGGCCGCACAAGATCAACCTGTCGATCGGCATCTACTTCGACGACGCCGGGCGCATCCCGGTGCTCGATTCGGTGAAGCGGGCCGAGGCGATGGTGGTCGAGAAGAATGGCCCGAAGCCGTATCTGCCGATCGAGGGCGCGGCGAACTTCCGCAGTGCCGTGCAGCAGCTGCTGTTCGGCGCCGGGCACGAGGCGCTGAGCTCGGGGCGGATCGCGACGATCCAGTCGGTCGGCTCGAGCGGCGGGCTGAAGGTCGGCGCCGATTTCATCGCGCGCTACTTCCCGCAGAGCCAGGTCTGGGTCAGCGACCCGACCTGGGACAACCACCGCTCGATGTTCGAGGGCGCGGGCCTGACGGTGAACACCTACCCGTACTACGACGCTGCGAGCGGCGGGTTGAAGTTCGACGCGATGCTCGCCACGCTGCGCGGCCTGCCGGCGAAGAGCATCGTGCTGCTGCATGCGTGCTGCCACAACCCAACCGGCGTCGACCTGACGCGCGCACAGTGGGACGCGCTGATCCCGGTGCTGCGCGAGCGCGAGCTGATCCCTTACCTCGACCTCGCGTACCAGGGCTTCGGCGACGGCATCGTCGAAGACGCGTTCGCGGTGCGCGCGCTCGCCGATGCCGGCGTGAGCTTCTTCATCGCGAACTCGTTCTCGAAGAGCATGAGCGTGTACGGCGAGCGCTGCGGCGCGCTCAGCGTGGTGTGCCCGAACGCGCACGAGGCGGCGCTGGTGCTCGGCCAGCTCAAGTTCACGATCCGCCGCAACTACTCGAGCCCGCCGATCCACGGCGGCCAGATCGTCGCGACGGTGCTGACCGACCTGGCGCTGCGCCGCAGCTGGGAGAGCGAGCTCGCGGCGATGCGCGAGCGCATCCTGGCGATGCGGCGCCAGCTGCACGACGTGCTCGCCGCGAAGCTGCCGGGCCGCGACCTCGGCTACTTCCTCACGCAGCGCGGCATGTTCAGCTACACCGGTCTGAGCGCGGCGCAGGTCGACGCGCTGCGCGAGACGCACGCGGTCTACATGGTGCGCTCGGGGCGCATCTGCGTGGCCGGGCTGAACCGCGCCAACGTCGAGCCGACGGCGGTGGCGATCGCAGCGGTGCTCGGCGGCTAGAACTTCGACGCGTCGAACACGCGCTGCGCGTGCAGGCCCAGGCCGGTCGCGACGCTCGCAAAGCGGTCGCCGCGCACCTGCAGCGCGGCCGGGAATTCGGCACCGATGCGCTCGGTGAGCTGGCGCAGCCCGGTCGAGCCGCCGGTGAAATACAGCGCGTCGACCTGCGCCGGCACGAGCCCGGCCTGCGCCACCGCCTCGCGCGCCGCCGCGGCGATGCGCGCGAGTTCGGCCTCGATCGCCTGTGCCGCCTGGGCCTCGGTCAGCATCGCCGCGAGGCCGCGCTCGGTCAGGCCGAGGTCGATCGACGCCGCGCCGCCGTCGGCGACCTCGATCTTGGCCTGCTCCGCGCGCGCCATCAGGTCGTGGCCGAGGCGTTCGTCGACGACCGTCATCAGCCGCTCGTGCTGGCGCGCATCGGCGTAGAACGCGCGCATGCCGCGCAGCTCGGCGACGCGGCCCGGCGCGTAGACGGTGTTGATCAGGTGCCAGGTCGCGAGGTCGAAGTACACGCCGCTGGGCACCTCGCGCGCCGGCGCGCCGGGCGCGCCCGGGCCGAACGCGCCGAAGCCGTAGGCCGGCAGGATCGTCGCGAGCTCGATGCGGCGGTCGAAGTCGGTGCCGGCCAGGTGCACGCCGTGGTTGGCGAGGATGTCGCCCTTGCGGTCGAGCCGGCCGATGCGCTCGGGGCCGACGCGCACGACCGAGAAGTCGGAGGTGCCGCCACCGATGTCGGCGACGAGCACGAGCTGCTCGCGCGCGGCGCGACGCTCGTAGTCGAACGCGGCGGCGATCGGCTCGTACTGGAAGCGCACCTCGTCGAAGCCGACCTGGCGCGCCGCCGCCTCGAGCGCGGCCTGCGCCTGCGCGTCGCGCGCAGCGTCGTCGTCGACGAAGAACACCGGCCGGCCGAGCACGGCGCGGCGGATCGGCGCGCCGCCGCCTGCGGCCTCGGCGCGCGCCTTCAGGTGCTTCAGGTAGCCGGCGACGATGTCGAGGTACTTCGCGCCGCGCCCGCCGCCGACGTCGGTGGTCTGCTCGACGAGATCGCTGCCGAGGATGCTCTTCATCGAGCGCATCAGGCGGCCGTCGAGCCCGTCGACGTAGGCCGCGAGCGCGGCGCGGCCGAAGGCGCGCGGCGGGCCGTCGAGCTCGGGGCCGGCTCTGGGGTCATCCGCAAAGTAGAACACCGCGGTGGGCATCGTCGCGAAGCCCGGCTCGAGCTCGACCAGGCCCATCGCGCCGCCCGCGCCGGGCACGGCGATGGCCGAGTTGGAGGTGCCGAAGTCGATCGCGCAGAACATGGCGGGTTGGTGGCTGACGGTCGGGTGGGGCGGGGGCGCGATTCTAGTGACTGTGGTGACAGGCGGCGCGCCGGGCTTGCGCTGGCCGCGCAACGGTGCGACGCTTGCGCGCCACCCCGTTCACGTTCCTGTTCCCGAGGAGCCTCGCATGCCTGCACCCACGTCTCGCGCGCTGCGCGCCCTCACCGCCGCGGCCTGGCTCGCGTGCGCCGGCTCGGCGGCCTGGGCCGTTGACAGCGCCCCGCCCGCGAAGGCCGACACGCTCGCCGGCGCGCGCACGCTGATCCAGCAGAAGAAGTGGAGCGCCGCCGTCGACGAGCTCAAGCGCGTCAACGACACCGGCAACGCCGACTGGAACAACCTGATGGGCTACAGCCTGCGCAAGGGTGCCGCGCCCGACTACGCGGGCGCCGAGAAGTTCTACAACGAGGCGCTGCGGATCGACCCGAAGCACCGCGGCGCGCTCGAATACTCGGGCGAGCTGTACCTGATGACCGGCGAGCTGCCGAAGGCCGAGCAGCGCCTGGACGCGCTCGACAAGGCCTGCAGGCTGCCGTGCGAGGAGTACACCGACCTGAAGAAGGCGGTCGCGCGCTTCAAGGCCAACGGCAACAAGTACGCCGCCGAGCCTTGAAGGATCAGACGGCGAGCTGCGTGATCAGCTTCGGGTTCAGGTAGGCCTCGATCGCCTCGCTGCCGCCCTCGGAGCCGTAGCCCGAATCCTTGACGCCGCCGAACGGCAGCTCGGGCAGCGCCAGGCCGATGTGGTTGATCGTCACCATGCCGGCCTCGAGCGCCGCGCCGATCGCCTGCACCGTCTTCGCCGAGCGCGTGTACGCGTACGACGCCAGGCCGAACGGCAGCCGGTTCGCCTCGGCGACGACCTCGTCGAAGCTCGAGAACGGCACGATCGGCGCGATCGGGCCGAACGGCTCTTCATGCAGGATGCGCGCGCTCGCCGGCACGCGGCCGAGCACCGTCGGCTCGAAGAAGTTGCCGGCCGTGCCGATGCGCTTGCCGCCGGCCAGCAGCGTCGCGCCCTGGCCGACCGCGTCGTCGACGAGCCGCTGCATCGCCTCGACGCGCCGGCTGTTCGCGAGCGGCCCCATGCGGCTGGCCGGGTCCATGCCGTCGCCGACCTTCAGGCCGGTGGCGACCTTGACGAAGCCGTCGACGAAGCGCTCGTACACCGATTCATGCACGAGGAAGCGCGTCGGCGCGATGCACACCTGCCCGGCGTTGCGGAACTTCGAGCCGGCGAGCTGCTTGACCGCGGCGTCGACATCGGCGTCGTCGAACACGATCGCCGGCGCGTGGCCACCGAGCTCCATCGTGATGCGCTTCATGTGCTGGCCGGCGAGCGCGGCGAGCTGCTTGCCCACCGGCGTCGAGCCGGTGAACGTGATCTTGCGGATCACCGGGTGCGGGATCAGGTGCTGCGAGACCTCGGCCGGCACGCCGAACACCAGGTTCAGCACGCCCGCCGGCAACCCGGCGTCGACATAGCACTGCACCAGCGCGGCCACACTCGCCGGCGTCTCCTCGGGCCCTTTCAGGACCACCGAGCAGCCGGCCGCGAGCGCGGCCGAGACCTTGCGCACCGCCTGGTTGATCGGGAAGTTCCACGGCGTGAACGCGGCGACCGGGCCGACCGGCTCTTTGACGACGAGCTGGGTCACGCCGTCGGCACGCGCCGGCACGACGCGGCCGTAGGTGCGGCGCGCCTCCTCGGCGAACCAGTCCATGATGTCGCCGGCCAGCATCGTCTCCATCTTCGCTTCGGCGAGCGGCTTGCCCTGCTCCAGCGTCATCAGCGGCGCGATCTGGTCGGCGCGCGAGCGGATGATCTCGCCGGCCTTGCGCAGCAGCTTGCTGCGCTCGAACGCCGAGACCTTGCGCCAGGCCTTGAAGCCCTTGTCGGCGGCGTGCAGCGCGGCGTCGAGGTCGCCCGGCGCGGCGTGCGCGAGGCGCGCGATCGACTGGCCGGTGGCCGGGTTGACGATCGGCTCGCTCTTGCCGGACGAGCCGGCGCTCCACTCGCCGTTGATGAACAGCTTGACGTCTGAATACATGGCGGATCCTTCGGGTGCGATGGCGGGGGCGCAGCAGCTCGACCGCGCGCGCGTGAGGGTGACGCCCCGAATTAGACCCGATCCGCTGCGCCCGGCGGCGCGTGCGGGCTCAGAGGCGGACTCAGCGCGAGCGCGCGGCGTCGGCGCTGGGTGCCGGCGCAGGGCCGGTTGCGGGCGGGGCCGCGGCGCCGACGAGCGGCGAGCCGGCGAGCGCACCGGCGGTCACGCGATTGGCCGCGCCGCTTGCGGCCAGCAGCATCGCACTGGCCACGGCCGCACCGGCGGTGGCCCACCACACCAGCGTCTTGCGCTCCTCGATCGACATCACAGCCTCCCGGCGCCGCCTCGTTGCCGCGCCAGCCGCAACGTTAGGCGTGCGCCCGCGCCGCCGCCATCCGCCGAACGAGGGAAGCGCAACGCGGATTTGTGACCGCTCGCAACACGAAACCGCGCGCGGTGCCAACTGCTGCCGACTTCGCGTTCAGGTCGTTGCACCGCGCGCCGACAACCTGGCACACACTTCGACACACACACACCCATTGGCCGCAGCGGAGGTCGCGATGAACTGGTCGTCCGGATTGACTTGGCTGGCAACCCTCAAGCCCACGCTCGGATCGGCGCGCGACAGCGACGACGACCGCGCCGGCATGGGCACCGCGTTCGGGCTCGACGCGAGCCTTGGCGACGACGACGCGCAGGCCTGGCGCGCCGGCGACGAGCCGGTCGCCGTGCTGCCTTGGGAACACCGCCTGACGCGCCGCTCCGGGCTCTGACGAGCGCTTCTCAGACTTCCAGCACCCACTGCGGCCGGTGCGCCGCCGCCTCGCCCTTGCGCGCATGGCCGCGCGCGTTGCACACCACCCTGGTGGCGCCGCGCGCGTGTTCGACCACGTAGTCGTGCACGCAGTGCAGGTGGCCGTGAATCCACAAATCGACACCGGGCATCAGGTCATCGTCGGCATTGCAGAAGCTCGCGGTAGCGGCCTGCGCGCCGTAGCGCGGATCGGCACTGCGCAGGCTCGGCGCGAAGTGGGTGACGACGACGGTCGTATCCCATTCGCCGTGGGTGCGGGCGAGCTCGCCGCGCAGCCAGTCGCGGCAGGCGAGCGATTCGGCGCGCACCGCGGCCGCATCGAACTCGCGGCCCTCGCGCGTGGCGCCCATCAGGCGCATGAAGTAGCCGGCCGCGCGCATCGCGCGTTCGCGCCGCGCGGGCCCGAAGAGATCGAAATCGCTCCAGCGCGTGGTCGCGACGAAGCGCACCCGGCGCCCGGCCGAATCGACCACGATCGCGCTCTCGCATTCGAGCAGGCGCAGCCCGAGCCGGGTGCAGCGCTCGCGCAACTCGGGCCACGCCTGCGTCAGCTCGCGGCGGTCGAACTCGTGGTTGCCGGCGACGAACAGCACCGGCACCGGCCAGTCGCGGAACTTGTCGAGCCCGCTCCAGCCGCTGTCGATGTCGCCGGCGAGCACCAGCAGCTCGGCCTCGGGCGCGGGCTCGGGATCGACGCTCTCGGTCTCGAGGTGCAGATCCGACAGCAGCTGCAACCGCATCAGCCGGCCCCGTGGCACTGCTTGTATTTCTTGCCGCTGCCGCACGGGCACGGTTCGTTGCGGCCGACCTTCGGCGCGTCGCGCTTGACCGGCTCGACGCGGTAGCGCTGCTCGTTCGTCAGGTCCTGCAGGTCGGCGACGCTGACGACGAGCTCCTCCATCGCGTCGTCGAGCGTGGCGAGCGGGTGCTCGCGATCGAGCGTCGCGACGATCTCGCGCTCCTCGTCGGTCTCGGCCGGCAGGTGGCGGTACAGCCGCGCCAGCGCGGTGGCGACCGCGTCGTCGGGCAGCTCGAGCAGGTCGGGGAAGCACTCGGTCGCGTGCTGGAAGCCGGCGACCCACGGCATCAGCGCCTGCGAGATCGGGTTCATGCCGGCCATCGGGTCGGGCTCGCCCTCGGGCATCGGCTCGGGCGGCTGCTCGTCGTCGGGCTCGAGCACGAGCGGGTCGAACCAGCCGTCTTCGACGATCGCGCGGTTCAGCGCGGCGTGGCGGCGCAGGATCAGCGCGCTGGTGCGGCGCAGCCAGCCGGCATCGGTGTCGTCGGGCAGCGGGCGGCCGTCGAAGTCGAACACGTGCGGCAGCCACGCGGCGCTCTGCAACAGCACCGGTTGCACGATCACGCCGCACAGGTAGCCGTCGAGCATCACCGCGTCGAGCGGCTCGAGCGGCTCGGGGGTCTGCGTCAGCAGCTCGTCGAGATCGGCGAACTCGGCGTCGGTGAGGTCGTGCGCGGTCGCGGCGTGCGACGGCGGCGGGGTGGTGTTCGGAGGCGGCATGGTCGGCTCGGGTTGGCGTGCGCCATTGTGACCAGCGCGCGCCACGCCGACGGCGGTGGGGTCAGAGCGAGAAATTCAGACCGAGAAATTCAGACCGAGAAGCGCCCGATCAGCCGGTAGCGCGAGCCGGGGTGGAGCAGCCGCGCGACCGACGCGACCGCGCCCTGCGACACGGTGCGGCGCGACACCATCAGCAGCGCGCCACCCGGCTCGACCTCGAGCAGCCGGGCCTGCTCGGCGCTCGCCAGCACCGCCTCGACGACCTGCTCGGCCTCGGT
>DATMIN010000472.1:0-9274 GCA_035554275.1 Burkholderiaceae bacterium | reverse complement strand
AAGAGCGTGACGGTCGAATGACCGGCGCGACAGAGTCAATCTCTCCTCCTCGGCGGACCTGTCGCCGAGACAACGATCGCGGAGCTCTCACAGGCGTCGAAGCGACGGATCCCGCACAAAGCGCAGGTAGGAACGCACTTTGCGGAAGCCGCCCTGCGCTGCGAACAGGCGCTCTGCCTCCTCGTCCGAGATGAAGGGCAGCACCACCGTGTCTTCCCCGGGCCGCCAGTTCGCCGGCGTCGCCACGCGATGCTTCGCCGAGAGTTGCAGGGCGTCCAGCACGCGCAGGATCTCGTCGAAGCTGCGGCCAATGTGGGCCGGGTACGAGATGACCAGCTCGATCCGCTTCGAGGGTGAGATGATGAACACGCTGCGCACCGTCATGGTCTCGCCCAGGCTGGCGCCGTGACGAAACGTGGTCGGATCGAGCATGCCGAAGAGCATCGAGATGCGCCGGTCCTTGTCCGCAATGATCGGGAAGTTCACCTGCGTGTGCTGGGTCTCGTTGATGTCCGCGATCCAACGGGCGTGGTCCTCAACGCTGTCGACGCTCAGGCCGATGACCTTCACGCCCCGCCGGCGCCACTCGGGCTCGAGCTTGGCCGTCGCGCCGAACTCGGTGGTGCACACCGGCGTGAAGTCAGCCGGGTGCGAGAAGAGCACGCACCACGAGTCGCCGACGAAGTCGTGGAAGCCGATCGGGCCCATGCTCGTTTCGGCGCTGAAATCCGGGACGCTGTCACCAATGCGGACGTAGCCCTGCTTCTGAAGCTGGTCCTGGGTCCGGGTGAAGACCTTGTCCGGTCCCAGGTACTTGAACTCGAACGCGCCTTCCGGCGCTTCGTCGACGTCCGGAAGGAGGGTCTGGTACTCGTGATCGAGCAGCATCACGGTGCGCTTCTTCACCGTGCCGGCAAACACGAAGGCGCCGTCGGGGCCACGCAGCAGCGGCAGATCGAAGCGAAACGTGCCGTTGCTCAGGAAATCCTGCTCCTCCACGGTGTCGGTCCGCTGCAAGATCTTGTTGCGGTGGGGGAAGCGGCCGAAGCGCTGGATCACGGCCACGTGCCGATGGAAGATCTCGTGGAACGCATTCAGCGGATCGTCGGGCGCCAGCTCGGCCATCGCCCGTTCCCACTCTTCCATGCACAAGTGCTGGTCGTCCAGCGCCTCGGAATGCGTCAGCACCAGGCACAGGAAGACGCGCTCGATTGGGCGCAGGCTGGCGCCGGCTCCGACCCGCAGCCCGCGCCTCACCAGATCGCGGCAGCGGGCATCGCAGGCATACATCTGCGGCGTGTCGCGGTACATGTTGCGGGGGAACTGGTCGAGCATGATGACCAGTGCCACCAGCAGCCGCGGGTGCTCGACATCCAGCGCCCAATGGTCGTAGTGCCCCTTCGATGCGAGTGCAACGTCGGCGCCGAAGCGATTCCAGATCTCCTGGTCGGTCTGCTCGGATTTGCCGAACCACAGATTCAGGCACTCTTCGATGTTCGGGCGCAGCATGTACTGCAGCACCAGCTCGGCCTTGTCCATCTCGGCGGCCGCGATCTGGATGCGTTTGAGCTCGAGCAGCATGCGCAGTTCGCGGCGCAACGTCTCGATGTCCGCGCCGGACAAGGTGTCGCGCTCGTCCAGGCCTGCGAGGATGACCTGCAGTCTCTTCTGGATGCGGTGGCCCAATATTTCGGGGGGCTCCTCCGCCGAGAAGAGGTCCATCACCATCGAAAGCAGATCGGCCATTTCGGATCCTGTCGAGCGCCGGCATGGCCCACCCAATATCTAACTGTATCCGTTGCGGCTCGCCGGTTGTCTCATTCGAGGCCGCCCTGGCACAGGTACGAGTGAGGGGCTCAGGCCGCGACGACGCGTTGCGCGATCGCCTGGCCGAGTTCGGTGGTCGAGGCCTTGCCGCCGAGGTCACCGGTGCGCGGGCCCTCGATCAGCACGCGTTCGATAGCCTGGACGATCGCGTCGTGCGCGGCGCGGCCTGCCCCCGTGCCGTGGGTCAGGAAGTCGAGCATCAGCGCGCCCGACCAGATCATCGCGACCGGGTTCGCGATGTTCTTGCCGGCGATGTCGGGCGCCGAGCCGTGCACCGGCTCGAACAGCGACGGGAACTTTCGCTCCGGGTTCAGGCTGGCCGATGGGGCGAGGCCGATCGTGCCGGTGGTCGCCGGCCCGAGGTCGGACAGGATGTCGCCGAACAGGTTGCTCGCCACGACCACGTCGAAGCGGTCGGGCTGCAGCACGAAGCGCGCGCTCAGGATGTCGATGTGCTGCTTGTCGGTGGTCACGTCGGGGTAGTGCTTCGCCATCGCGTCGGCGCGTGTGTCCCACCACGGCATGCTGATCGCGATGCCGTTGGACTTGGTCGCGACCGTGACGTGCTTGCGCGCGCGGCGCTGCGCGAGCTCGAACGCATACTTCAGCACGCGGTCGGTGCCATGGCGCGAGAACACCGACTCCTGGATCACGATCTCGCGCTCGGTGCCGGGGTACATCACGCCGCCGAGCGAGGTGTACTCGCCCTCGGTGTTCTCGCGCACGACCACGTAGTCGATCTCGCCCGGCTTGCGCGGCTTGCCTTGTGGATTCACCAGCGGGCACGGCACGCCCTCGAACAAGCGCACCGGGCGCAGGTTGATGTACTGGTCGAACTCGCGCCGGAACTTGATCAGCGAGCCCCACAGCGAGATGTGATCCGGCACGGTCGCGGGCCAGCCGACGGCGCCGAAGTAGACCGCGTCCATGCCTTCGAGCTGCGCCTTCCAGTCGTCCGGCATCATCTGGCCGTGCGCCGCGTGGTAGTCGCAGCTGGCCCATTCGATGGGGGTGAACTGCAGCGAGAGGTCGAAGCGCTTGGCCGCAGCGTCGAGCACCCGCAGGCCCTCGGGGATCACTTCCTTGCCGACGCCGTCGCCGGGGATCACGGCGATCTTGTAGGTTTGCGTCATGGGGTCTCCGATCTGGAAGGAACTCAGGCTGCGATGGCGGCGGGCACATCGTCCAGCCGGCCGCGCCGCGGTCGGGGCAGCGGGCGTGCCAGCAGCTCATGGTACGGGTGCGGCGGGCCGCGCCCTGCGCTCAGCCCCGCGCCGACGGGCGCGCCCGCGTTCCCGCCCCGGCACGCCACGCCGTCAGCAGCGCCCGCACCTCGGCATCCGGGCGGGCCGGCAGCTTGCGGTATTCGGAGCAGTCGCTCTTGCGCGTCAGGAGCTGGTGATTGACGAGCTCGCGCCGCAGGGTCACGTGGTCGCCGAAGCCGTTGACGGCCTCGAGGATCGCGTTGACCTCGCGTTCGGTGTACACCCGCTTGCCTTCGAAGCGGGTCCACAGCACCCACATCGCCATGCGCTGGATCGTGAACTTGGTGGGCCAGCGCACGAGGCGCCCTTCGGTATCGAACTGCATCAGCGTGCGGCGCGCGTTGTCCGAGAGCGGCGCCAACGCCTGCGGCACGGCCGGCGGGCGTGGTGTGGCCTTCAGCGCCTGCAGATTGCGATAGCCGGCGGCGCGCGCGAGCAGATTCTGCAGTTCGACGTGGCCCGGCGGCTCGAGCTTGGCCGTCTGGTGCGCGCTCAGGGCCTGGGCCAAATGGCGCGCGAACGACGACAGGTCGGAAACGACCAATGGGGTGCTTACCCGTGTCATGACAACTCTCCTCGGTGCGGCAGCCGCTCGGGGAAGCACCGTGCACGAACACACGACGCCGGGGGTCGCCGACTTGCCGGACCCGAGCCGCTGCTGCGAAGAGTGCGCAGGACGGTCGTGGAGATGTCCGAAGGAGATGGCAGGTTTAGCTCGCGGACGGGCCGCGCGGCGACGCCTGGGTGAACTGCCGACCGGGCGCAAGTCTATCGCAGGCTCGCACTTACGATGCGCATCGAAGCGCGCGCCGCGCGCCGCCCGAGCCGGAGACCGCCATGCCGCCCCGCACGCACCTGCTGATCATCGACCCGCAGAACGACTTCTGCGACGTGCCCGCCGCGCGCCGCCCCGCGGGGGCGGCGCCGGCACTGCCGGTGCCCGGCGCCGATGCCGACATGCAGCGGCTGGCCGCGCTGATCCACGCGCACGGCGACGCGATCGACGCGATCAGCGTCACGCTCGACTCGCACGCGCGCCTCGACATCGCGCACCCGACGTTCTGGCAGCGCGGCGACGGCTCGGCGGTGGCGCCGTTCACCGAGATCACCGCGCGGCAGCTGCGCGCCGGCGAGTTCGCGCCGCGCGACCCAGCCGCGCTGCCGCGCGCGCTCGCGTACCTCGACGCGCTCGAGGCGCGCGGGCGCTACACGCTGATGGTCTGGCCGGTGCACTGCGAGATCGGCACCTGGGGCCACGCGGTGCACGACGCGCTCGCCGAGGCCTGCCGCGCTTGGGCCGCGCGCCGCGGCCGCACGGTCGAGCACGTGACCAAGGGCGAGAACCCGTGGACCGAGCACTACAGCGCGGTGCTCGCCGAGGTGCCCGACGCCGCCGACCCGCGCACCCAGCTGAACCGCGCGCTGCTCGATGCGCTCGACGGCGCGCAGCGCATCGTCGTCGCCGGCGAGGCCGGCAGCCACTGCGTGCGCGCGACCGTCGAGGACCTCGTCGAGCACCTGCCAGGCGGCCGCCCGGAGCGGCTCACGCTGCTGACCAACTGCATCAGCCCGGTCGCCGGCTTCGAGGGCGCGCAGGCGGCGTTCTTCGACACGATGCGGCGCGCCGGCGCCACGCTCGTCAACGCGGCGCAGTGGCGCGCGCCGCCGATCGCGCGTGTTGGCAGTTGATCCGGCCGCGGCGACGCTCCGTCGCACGGCGCTGGTTCGGGCGCGGGGCGATGTCTAGAGTTCACTCCATCGCATCCCGCCCGCCACCACCAGGAGTACCGCCATGATCAGCCGCCTCACCCTCAGCGCCGTCGTCTTCGCCGTCATCGGCACCGCGTCGCTCGCGTTTGCCGCGACCGCGCACCAGGCCTCCACGCAAATCTCCGCCAAGACGGTGCGCGTCGTGCAGCTCGAGCGCGTCGTCGTGACGGCCAAGCGCGTCGCCCCGACGGCGATCTGAAACGCATTCGACGACCCGCCCGATGAGCACCCTCTTCGCCCTCGTCGCCTGGTGCGTGCTGTTCGCGCTGTGCTGGCCGCTGGCGCTGCTCGCGCTGGTGCTGTGGCCGGTGGTGTGGCTGCTGACGCTGCCATTCCGTGTGTTCGGCGTCGCGGTGACCGCACTGCTGGCGCTGATCGCCGCCGTGCTGTTCCTGCCGGCGCGCCTGCTCGGCGCCCGGCCTTCGCGCCGCTGAAGCGGCGCTGAGCCGAGTCGGCCGACGCGCGGGCTTGCGCGCGGTCCGACCTCGTAGTATTCTCTACCGACCGGACGGTCGAATATGTTGTGATGTCCTTTTGACCGGTCGCCCGGGCCGCCGCACACTGGCCGCCCGCTCCGCTCAAGAGGGCCTTCATGAACCGACTGCCGCCGACCGGCGCGCTTGATCCGCAGCAAACCGCCGAGCGCGTGCGCGACGCCATGTTCGCGAGTGATCGCGCGTCGAAGATGCTCGGCATGCGCATCGTCGAGGTCGGCCCCGGCACCGCCACGCTGACGATGACGGTGCGCGGCGACATGCTCAACGGCCACGACATCTGCCACGGCGGCCTGATCGCGACGCTCGCCGATTCGACGTTCGCGTTCGCCTGCAACTCTTACGACGAGCTGACCGTCGCTTCCAGCTTCTCAATCGACCTGATCGCGCCCGGGCGGCTCGGCGACGTGCTGACGGCGCGCTGCCACGAAGTGACCAGGGCCGGCCGCACCGGCGTCTACGACTGCGATGTCACGAACCAGAAGGGCGAGCGCGTCGCGGTCTTCCGCGGCCGCTCGTACACGATCAAGGGCAAGCCGGCGGTCGGCAGCAGCTGATCCGACGACGACGGAGACACGACGATGGCCTTCAAGACGCCCGCGCCGGGCGAGCTCGACCCGATCGAGACCGCGAGCCGCGACCAGATCACCGCGCTGCAATTGCAGCGCCTGAAGGCGACGCTGCAGCGCGCGTACGAGCACGTGCCGCACTACAAGAAGGCCTTCGACGCGAAGGGCGTGCACCCGGGCGACCTGAAGCAACTCGCCGATCTCGCGAAGTTCCCGTTCACGGTCAAGAAGGATCTGCGCGACAACTATCCCGTAGGCCTGTTCGCGGTGCCGCGCGAAGAGGTCGTTCGGCTGCACGCCTCGAGCGGCACGACCGGCAAGCCGACGGTGGTCGGCTACACCGCGAACGACATCTCGAACTGGGCCGACCTGGTCGCGCGCTCGATCCGCGCCGCCGGTGGGCGCCGGGGCGACATCATCCAGGTGTCGTACGGCTACGGGCTGTTCACCGGCGGCCTGGGCGCGCACTACGGCGCCGAGCGGCTCGGCTGCACCGTGATCCCGATGTCGGGCGGGCAGACCGAGAAGCAGATCCAGCTGATCCAGGATCTGCGGCCCAAGATCATCATGGTCACGCCGAGCTACATGCAGGTGATCGTCGAAGAGATGGCGCGGCGTGGCATCGACGCGCGCGAGACGTCGCTGAAGATCGGCATCTTCGGCGCCGAGCCGTGGACCGAGGCGATGCGGCGCGAGCTCGAGGCCAAGGCCGGCATCGACGCGGTCGACATCTACGGCCTCTCGGAAGTGATGGGCCCGGGCGTGGCGAGCGAGTGCGTCGAGAGCAAGGACGGGCCCGTGGTGTGGGAAGACCACTTCCTGCCCGAGATCATCGACCCCGAGACCGGAGAAGTCCTCCCCGACGGCAGCGAGGGCGAGCTCGTGTTCACGTCGCTGACGAAAGAGGCGCTGCCGATCATCCGCTACCGCACGCGCGACCTGACGCGGCTGCTGCCGCCCACGTCACGTTCGTTCCGCCGCATGGGCAAGATCGTCGGCCGCAGCGACGACATGCTGATCATCCGCGGCGTCAACGTCTTCCCGACCCAGATCGAAGAGATCGTGCTCGCGCACGCCAAGCTCTCGGGGCAGTACCAGGTGCACGTCAGCCGCGAAGGGCTGCTCGACGAGGTCGAGGTGCATTGCGAGCTGCAACCCGGTGTCGAGGGCGATGCGAACGAGATCGCCGGGTGGGTCCAGCACCGCGTCAAGGCGCTGGTCGGCATCTCGACGCGCGTGAAGGTGCTGAGCCCCGATTCGATCGAACGCACGCTGACCGGCAAAGCCCGCCGCGTGATTGACAAGCGGCCTCGCTGAGTCCGCGCGACAAGCGCCCGAAGTAAAGGAGTACCGCATGTACACGCAAGCGATGGACACGATGGGCAAGGACGAGGCCGTCAAGGCCGTCCGCAGCGCCGAAGAAGTGCGGTTGCAGGAACGCTTCGATGCCCGCATCGACGCCGGCGACTTCATCGAGGCGAAGGACTGGATGCCCGAGCACTACCGCAAGACGCTGGTGCGCCAGATCAGCCAGCACGCGCACTCCGAGATCGTCGGCATGCTGCCCGAAGGCAACTGGATCAGCCGCGCGCCGACGCTCAAGCGCAAGGCGATCCTGCTCGCGAAGGTGCAGGACGAAGGCGGCCACGGCCTGTACCTGTACGCCGCGGCCGAGACGCTCGGCACGAGCCGCGATCAGCTGTTCGACGCGCTGCATTCGGGCAAGGCGAAGTACAGCTCGATCTTCAACTACCCGACGCTGACCTGGGCCGACATGGGCACGATCGGCTGGCTCGTCGACGGCGCGGCGATCATGAACCAGGTGCCGATCTGCCGCTGTTCGTACGCGCCGTATGCACGCGCGATGATCCGCATCTGCCGCGAGGAAAGCTTCCACCAGCGCCAGGGCTTCGAGGCGCTGCTGACGATGATGACCAAGGGCACCGCCGCGCAGAAGGCGATGGTGCAGGACGCGGTGAACCGCTGGTGGTGGCCGTCGATCATGATGTTCGGCCCGCCGGATGATCAGAGCCCGAACAGCGCGCAATCCATGCGCTGGGGCATCAAGCGCGTCAGCAACGACGAGCTGCGCCAGAAGTTCATCGACGCCACCGTCGACCAGGCCAAGCTGCTCGGCGTGACGCTGCCCGACCCGGACCTGAAGTGGAACGAGGAGCGCCAGTCGCACGACTTCGGCGCGATCGACTGGAGCGAGTTCAAGCGCGTGCTCGCCGGCGACGGCCCGTGCAACAAGGAGCGCCTGGCGGCGCGCGTGAAGGCCTGGGACGACGGCGCCTGGGTGCGCGAGGCCGCGCTCGCGCACGCCAACAAGCAAGCGCTGAAGGAGGCCGCATGAGCACCGCCCCTGCAAACGCGCAACAGGAGTGGCCGCTGTGGGAAGTGTTCGTGCGCAGCAAGGCCGGCCTGGACCACAAGCACTGCGGCAGCCTGCACGCCACCGACGCGAAGATGGCGATCCAGATGGGCCGCGATGTCTACACGCGGCGCCAGGAAGGCGTCAGCGTCTGGGTCGTGCGCTCCGACCAGATCGTCGCCAGCGACCCGGGCGACAAGGCGATGTACTTCGATCCGTCCGAGGACAAGGTGTATCGCCACCCGACCTTCTACGAGCTGCCGAAGTCGCTCGATCACATGTGATGAATTGGCCCACCCCCGGAGCGCCTGCGGCGCTCCCCCTCAAGGGGGCGCCGCCAACGGCCCGGCAGAGCCGGATCCGTGGCGGCCGCTTGATGGCCGCCACAACACCCGTCACGCACGACTCACCGACATGACCGCATCGATCCAATTGAAGCGAGCGCCCGAGGTGCAGTACCTGCTGCGCGTCGGCGACACCGCGCTGATCCTCGCGCAGCGCCTGGCCGAATGGTGCGGCCACGCGCCGGTGCTCGAGGAAGACATCGCGCTCGCGAACATGGCACTCGATCTCGTCGGCCAGGCGCGTGCACTGCTCACTCACGCCGCGAAGCTCGAAGGCTCGGGCTTCGACGAGGACCAGCTCGCGTTCCTGCGCGACGAGCGCGACTATTTCAACGCGACGATCGCCGAGCTTCCGCGCGGCGACTTCGCGTTCACCGTGCTGCGCAACCTGATCGTCGCGACCTGGGCCAAGCTGCTGTGGGAGCGGCTGCAGGCGTCGAGCGATGTCGAGGTGGCGGCGATCGCCGGCATGGCCGTGAAGGAAGCGCGCTATCACCAGCAGCACGCGGCCGACTGGGTCGTGCGGCTGGCCGACGGCACAGACGAGTCACGCCGCCGCATCGACGCGGCGCTGGCCGAGATCTGGCGCTTCACGCCCGAGCTGTTCGAGAGCGACGCGGTCGACGACGCC
>DATMIN010000471.1:0-4111 GCA_035554275.1 Burkholderiaceae bacterium | reverse complement strand
CGTGCTGTGGGACCTCACGGTGCGCGTGTTCAAGATCCCGCCGTACCTGATCCCGCCGCCGCTGGCGGTCGTCCGCGAGCTCGGCAAGGAGTGGCAGATGCTGCTGGTGCAGAGCCTGCCGACGCTGTACGCCACGCTCGGCGGCTTCGCGGCGTCGGTGCTGGTGGGCGTGCCGATTGCGATGTGGATCGCTTACTCGCGCGCCGTCGAGAGCTTCGTCTACCCGCTGCTGGTGTTCTCGCAGTCGGTGCCGAAGGTCGCGATCGCGCCGCTGTTCGTCGTCTGGTTCGGGTTCGGCATCGTGCCGAAGGTGATCGCGGCATTTCTGCTCGGCTTCTTCCCGGTCGTGGTGTCGACGGTACAGGGCTTCAAGTCGGTCGAGCCCGACGTGATCGACCTGGCGCGCTCGATGGGCGCGAAGCCGCTCGCGATCTTCCTGAAGTTCCGCCTGCCGCAGGCGCTGCCGTCGATCTTCAGCGGGCTGAAGGTGTCGGTGACGCTGGCGGTCGTCGGTGCGGTGGTCGGCGAATTCGTCGGCGCGAATTCCGGCATCGGCTTCGTGCTGCAGCGCGCGACCGGCACGTTCGATTTGCCGCTGATGTTCGCCGCGCTCGTCGTGCTGTCGACGATGGGCGTGCTGCTATTCCTCGTCGTCGAGCTGGTCGAGCGCTGGCTGATGCCGTGGCACGCCTCGCAGCGGCACGACCTGCAGGCGACCGCCTGATCGACCTGCTTTCCTTTCCCTGTCAAACAACGAACGGAGACATCACGATGAAGCGACGCCACCTGATCCGGACCGCCGCCGCGGCCACCCTGGCCGCCACGCTCGCGTCGGGCGCGCTGGCGCAGACGCGCGACAAGGTCACGCTGCTGCTCAACTGGTACGTCTACAGCGAGCACGCGCCGTTCTTCCTCGGCAAGGAGAAGGGCTTCTACGAGGCCGAGGGCATCGACCTCGACATCCAGGAAGGGCGCGGCTCGGCCGTGTCGATCCAGGCCGTCGCGGCGAACTCGGCGACCTTCGGCTACGTCGACGTGCCGACGATGATCCGCGCCGCCACCAAGGGCGCGCCGGTCAAGGCGGTCGGCGTCGCGCTGCAGCTCAGCCCGATGGCGGTGATGGGGCTGGCCGAGAAGAACATCAAGACGCCGCAGGACATCGTCGGCAAGACGGTCGCGATGACGCCGGGCGATTCGATGAGCCAGATCTGGCCGCTGTTCATCAAGAAGACCGGCCTGAAGGAAGACCAGTACAAGGTCGTCTCGGGCGACGCGCAAACCAAGCTGAACGCGGTGATCAACGGCCAGGCCGACGTGCTGCTCGGCTACCTGATGGACCAGAACATCAAGGTCCAGGACGCGACCAAGAAGCCGGTCAGCGTGATCCGCTTCGCCGACTACGGCATCACGATGGTCAGCTCCGGCATCGTCGCGCACAAGGACACGCTCGCGAACAAGGGCGATCTGGTCAAGCGCTTCATGCGCGCCACGACGAAGGCGTTCGAGGAGACCGAGAAAAGCCCCGAAGCGTCGATCGACGCGATGCTGAAGGCCAACGCCAAGGCCGGCCAGCGCGACACGCTGATCGTCGGCATCAAGCTGACGACGCCGCTGTACCACTCGGCCGAGACCAAGGGCCAGCGCCCGCTGCGCGCGTCGATGAAGGACGTGAACGATTCGCTCGACCTGCTGGTGCAGTACGGCGGCCTCGACCCGACGCTGCGCGGCAAGGCCGAGGACTGGGTGACGAACGAGTTCCTGCCGCAATGACGTCTTCGGCCGCCGGCAACGTCGTCACGCTCGACCGGGGCGCGCGCGCCGCCGCGAACGCCGCGCCGGTGCTGATCGCCGGCCGCGGCGTGCGCAAGACCTACCGCACGCGCGAGGGCGAGGTCGAGACGCTGAAGCCGCTCGACTTCGAGATCCGCGCCGGCGAGTTCGTCTCGGTCGTCGGGCCGTCGGGCTGCGGCAAGAGCACGCTGATGAAGATGGTGGCCGGGCTGCTGCCGATCAGCGGCGGCGAGCTCGAGCTCTCGGGCAACGCGGTGCGCGGCCCGCAGACCGATGTGGGCATCGTGTTCCAGAGCGCGCTGCTGCTGCCGTGGCGGCGCGTGCTCGACAACATCCTGCTGCAGGCCGAGATCCGCAAGCTGCCGATGGCCGCGGCACGCGCGCGCGCGGCGGCGCTGATCGAGATGGCCGGGCTGCAGGGCTTCGAGCAGAAATACCCGTGGCAACTTTCGGGCGGCATGCAGCAGCGCGTCGCGATCCTGCGCGCGCTGCTGCACGACCCGTCGGTGCTGCTGATGGACGAGCCGTTCGGCGCGCTCGACGCGATGACGCGCGAGCGCATGAACCTCGAGCTGCAGCGCATCTGGATGAACGCGAAGAAGACGGTGCTGCTGATCACGCACAGCATCCCGGAGGCGATCTTCCTGTCCGACCGGGTGTTCGTGATGAGCGAGCGGCCGGGCCGGATCGTCAAGGTCTACGACATCGACCTGCCGCGCCCGCGCCCGCTCGACGTGATGGGCACCGACGCGTTCGGTGGCTACGCGCGCCAGCTGCGCGCGCACTTCTACGCGCAGGGCACGCTCGACGCGCACTGAGCAAAGACGACGACGATGAGCACCGGTGTCGATCTGGTCGTGCGAGCGGTGGAACTGCGCGTGCGCGACGTGCGGCTGCGCCTGCCGTTCCGCTTCGGCGCGAGCACGCTGACGGCCTGCCCGCAGCTGTTCGTGCGCGCCGAGGTCGAGGTGCCGGGACACGGCCGCGCGACCGGCTTCGCGGCCGAGATGATGGTGCCGAAGTGGTTCGACAAGCGCGCCGCGTTCACGCCCGACGCCAACCTCGCGCACCTCGCGCGCGCCGCCCGCAGCGCGGCCGCGGCGTACACGAACGACGCGCCGGCGACGGCGTTCGGCCTGTTCGCGCGCCACTACGGCGCGCTGATGGCCGATGGCGCCGCGGCCGGCCTCACCGAGCTCTCCGCCGCGTTCGGCCAGGCGGTGCTCGACAAGGCCGTCGTCGACGCGCTCTGCCGCGCGCTCGATGCGTCGTTCTTCGAGGCCGTGCGCCGCAACGCGATCGGCCTGGTCGACGATGCCGCGATCGCCGACATGGCCGGCTGGGACTGGACCGCGTGGCTCGCGACGCTGCGCCCGCTGCATCGGATCGAGGCGCGTCACACCGTCGGCCTGCTCGACGAGATCGATGCGGTGCGCTTCGAGCCGGCCGAGCAAGGCGGGCTGCCGATCAGCCTGCCGGCGGTGATCGAGCGCTACGGTCACCGCTGCTTCAAGATCAAGCTCGGCGGCGATCCGCGCGCCGATCTCGAGCGGCTGCGCGCGGTGCTCGCGGTGCTCGATGCGACGGTCGGTGACTACCGCTACACGCTCGACGGCAACGAGCAGTACGCGAGCCGCGATGCGCTCGACGAGCTGCTCGCCGGCCTGGCGCCGCTGCGCGCGCCGCTCTACCTCGAGCAGCCGGTGCCGCGCGAGTTGAGCCTCGCCGGCACGCCGCCGGCCGGTGCCGTGCCGCTGCTGATGGACGAGGCCGACGGCACGCTCGACGCGTTCCCGCGCGCGCGCGACTGCGGCTGGCGCGGCGTCTCGAGCAAGTCGTGCAAGGGCCTGTACAAGGCGCTCGTGAACCGCGCGCGCTGCGAGCGCTGGAATCTCGAAGTTCCCGAAACCGCAACGTGGTTCATGTCGGCCGAGGATCTGACCTGCCAAGCCGGCCTCGCGGTCCAGCAGGATCTCGCGCTCGCCGCGCTGCTCGGCCTCGACCACGCCGAACGCAACGGCCACCACTACGGGCGCGGCTTCGGCGACGCGCCGGCGGCTGAGCAAGGCGCGTTCGCCGCGGCCCACCCCGATCTCTACGAATCTCGCGACGGCGGCGCGGCGCAGTTGTGCATCCGCGCCGGCGCGATCGAGCTCGACTCGCTGTTCGCCGCCCCCGGCTTCGCGCACCGCGCCGATCCCGACTGGCGCGCCACCCTTCCCTTGACGCTCTGACCACAGGAAGCACTCTCATGCCCACCCAACGACTCGGTCTGATCATGCACGGCGTCACCGGCCGCATGGGCATGAACCAGCATTTG
>DATMIN010000470.1:0-2606 GCA_035554275.1 Burkholderiaceae bacterium | reverse complement strand
CGGCTTCAGGCCCGCGTCCAGTTCGTAGTAAATGGGCACGCCCGTCGGAATATTGAACTCCACGATGTCGCTGTCGGACATGCCGTCGAGCATCTTGACCAGCGCACGCAAGCTGTTGCCGTGCGCGACGACCAGCACATTGCGACCGGCGCGCAGCTCGGGTGCCAGGCGCGCTTCCCAGTAGGGCTGCACGCGCTCCAGCGTGGTCTTCAGCGATTCGGTTGCCGGCAGCTCCTGCGGCTTGAGGCCTGCGTAACGTCGTTCGAAGCGCGGATGGCGCGGATCGTCGAGCGCCAGCGGCGGTGGCGGAATGTCATAGCTGCGGCGCCAGATCTTGACCTGTTCCTCGCCGTGCTTGGCCGTGGTCTCCGCCTTGTCCAGGCCCTGCAGCGCGCCGTAGTGGCGCTCGTTCAGGCGCCAGTCGTTGACGACCGGCAGCCAGGTGCGCTCCATTTGGTCGAGCGCGTGCCAGAGGGTCCAGATCGCGCGCTGCAGCACCGAGGTGTAGGCGATGTCGAATTCAAAGCCCTCGGCCTTCAGCAGCCGGCCCGACTGCTGCGCCTGCTGCACGCCGAGCGGCGTGAGGCCGACGTCGGTCCAGCCGGTGAAGCGGTTCTCGAGGTTCCAGGTCGACTCGCCGTGGCGGATCAGAACGAGCTTGTGCATTTCGGCGGCCGGGTAGGGTGGGCAAAGGGGAAATCGGCCCGAATTCTATAATCGCGCTCTTGCCGCACCCGTTCGGACGCCTGTGAAGTTCTTTATCGACAACTGGTTCCTGTTCCTCGCCGCCGCCGTCTCCGGCGGGCTGCTGCTGTGGCCGTTGGTCGGCAAGGGCGCGGGCGGCGGCCAGCGCGTGTCGCCGAGCGATGCGGTGAACCTGATCAACCGCGAGAAGGCGGTGCTGATCGACGTGAGCGAGCCGGCCGAGTACGCGGCCGGCCATGCGGTCGGCTCGAAGAGCGTGCCGCTGGCGCAGCTCGAGACCTCGACCGCGCTGCCGAAGAACAAGGCGCTGCCGCTGGTCGTGGTGTGCGCCACCGGCGCGCGCGCCGGGCGCGCGGTCGGCACGCTGAAGAAGCTCGGCTTCGCGAACGCCCGCGCGCTGGCCGGCGGGCTGCAGGCGTGGCGTGCGGCCAACCTGCCGGTCGAGAAGACGGCCTGAGCGGAAGCGCACGATGCAAGCCGTCAAGATGTATTCCACCCGGGTCTGCCCGTACTGCGTGCACGCGAAGGCGTTGCTGAAGCAGCGCGGCGTCGAGGCGATCGAGGACATCCGCGTCGATCTCGAGCCGAGCCAGCGCCAGACGATGATGGCGCTGACCGGCCGGCGCACCGTGCCGCAGATCTTCATCGGCGACACCTATGTCGGCGGCTGCGACGAGCTGGTCGCGCTCGACCGGCGCGGCGCCTTGCTGCCGCTGCTGGCCGGCGCCGCGGCCTGACACCCGCGCGGCGATAATCGCCGCCGCACTCCGCCCGCCGCCGCTGCGCAGCCGGGCCTTCCACTCCAACCCGAGATTCCCATGGCCGACGACAACAACCCGGTGTTCCAGATCCAGCGCATCTACCTGAAGGATCTGTCGCTCGAGCAACCGAATTCGCCGCAGATCCTGCTCGAGCAGGGCCAGCCGCAGGTCGAGATCAACCTCGGCCTGGGCGCCGGGCCGATCGGCGAGGGCATCTACGAGGTCACCGTCACCGCGACCGTGACGACCAAGGTCAACGACAAGGTGCTGTTCCTCGTCGAGGCCAAGCAGGGCGGCATCTTCGAGATCCGCAACATCCCCGAAGACCAGCTGCAGCCGATCATCGGCATCGCCTGCCCGGGCATCATCTACCCGTACCTGCGCGCGATCGTGTCCGACGTCTGCACCCGCGCCGGCTTCCCGCCGGTGCTGCTGTCGGAAGTGAACTTCCAGGCGATGTTCGAGGCGCAGCAGGCGCAGGCCGCCGGCGTCACGAACGGCAGCAACGGCAGCAACGGCTCGGGCATCATCACCTCGGCCAACTGAGCGGCCGCCGCGCCGACGATGAACCTCACCGTCCTCGGCGCCGGCGCCTGGGGCACGGCGCTGGCGGCACGCGCCGCCGCACGCCACCCGACCGTGCTGTGGGCGCGCGACGCGGCGCTCGCCGACACCTTGCGGCGCGACCGCACCAACGCCGCCTACCTGCCTGGCGTGGCGCTGCCCGCGGCGCTGCGCATCGAGGCCGACATCGACGCCGCCCTCGCGCACGCCCGCGGCGGGCTCGTGATCGTCGCCACGCCGATGGCGGCGCTGGCCGAGATGCTCGGTCGTGTCGGCGCGCTGCACGACGGCGTGCTGTGGCTCAGCAAGGGCTTCGAGCCCGGCAGCGGCCGGCTCGGGCACGAGGTCGCCGCGGCGATCGATCCGGCGCTGCGCTGCGGCGTGCTGTCGGGGCCGAGCTTCGCGATCGAGGTCGCGCGCGGCCAGCCGACCGCGCTGGTCGCGGCCAGCGTCGATGCCACGCTGCGCGAGCGCGCGGTCGAGGCGCTGCACGGCGACGGCCTGCGCGTGTACACGTCGGACGATGCCGTCGGCGTCGAGGTCGGCGGCGCGGTGAAGAACGTGCTCGCGATTGCG
>DATMIN010000469.1:0-9786 GCA_035554275.1 Burkholderiaceae bacterium | reverse complement strand
CCCGACCGCGATGCTCGCGCGCAAGGCCGGCCCGGCGCTCGCCGCCGGCTGCTCGATGGTGGTGAAGCCGGCGACGCAGACGCCGTACTCCGCGCTCGCGTTCGCCGAGCTCGCGCGGCGCGCCGGCGTGCCGAAGGGTCTGCTCTCGGTGCTGACCGGCTCGGCCAAAGAGATCGGCGCCGAGATGACCCGCAACCCGCTGGTGCGCAAGCTCACGTTCACCGGCTCGACCGAGGTCGGCCGCACGCTGATGCGGCAGAGCGCCGAGACGATCAAGAAGCTCTCGCTCGAGCTCGGCGGCAACGCGCCGTTCATCGTGTTCGATGACGCCGATCTCGACGCCGCGGTCGAGGGCGCGATGATCAGCAAATACCGCAACACCGGCCAGACCTGCGTCTGCGCGAACCGCCTGTACGTGCAGCGCGCTGTGCTGCAAGCCTTCACCGACAAGCTGGTCGCGAAGGTCAAGGCACTGAAGGTCGGCGACGGCACCGAGCCGGGCATCACGCAAGGCCCGCTGATCGACGTGAAGGCGGTCGCGAAGGTCGAGGAGCACATCGCCGATGCGCGCGCGAAAGGTGCCGAGGTGCTGGTGGGCGGCAAGCGCCACGCGCTCGGCGGCCTGTTCTTCGAGCCGACCGTGATCGGCGGCGCGACCGCCGAGATGCTGTTCGCGAAGGAAGAGACCTTCGGCCCGCTCGCGCCGATCTTCGCGTTCGACACCGAGGCCGAGGCGATCGCGCTCGCCAACGACAGCGAGTTCGGATTGGCTGCCTACTTCTACAGCCGCGACATCGGCCGCGTGATGCGCGTGGCGGAAAAGCTCGAGTCGGGCATGGTCGGCATCAACACCGGGCTCGTCTCCACCGCCGAGGCGCCGTTCGGCGGCGTCAAGCAATCGGGCCTGGGCCGCGAGGGCTCGAAGTACGGCCTCGACGACTACCTCGAGATCAAGTACCTGTGCTTCGGCGGCATCGACCGCTGAAGCGCGCCGTGCTCACGCGATGACGCTCACCGACCTCCAGCTGCAGCAGATCATGCCGACGCTCGCGGCGGGCAAGCGCGCGCTCTACCTGCCGCACCTGAACCGCGCGATCGAGACGTATGCCGTCGACACCGCGCTGCGCGTCGCGGCCTTCGTCGCACAGCTGGCGCACGAGTCGGGCGAGTTCCGCTGGATGGAGGAGCTGTGGGGCCCGACCGACGCGCAGCGCCGCTACGAGCCGCCGAGCGATCTCGCCAAGCGGCTGGGCAACACGGCCGCCGGCGACGGCCAGCGCTTCAAGGGGCGCGGGCCGATCCAGATCACCGGGCGCTTCAACTACGGCCGCTACGGCGAGGGCATCGGCGTCGACCTGCTCGCCGACCCGGCGCGCGCGGCCGCGCCCGAGGTGGCGTTCGCCACCGCCGGGCTGTTCTGGCAGTCGAACGGCCTGAACGAGCTGGCCGATGCGCGCGATTTCGTCGCGATCACGAAGCGCATCAACGGCGGCACCAACGGGCTCGCGGATCGGCAGATGTACTACGCGCGCGCCCAGGCCGTGCTCGGCACCGCGCCGGCCGCGCGATCGGCACCGCTGCCGCGCGGGCACGAGGCGATCGTCGCCGACGAAGCGGCGCTGCGCCGGCGCGCGCCGAAGAAGGCCAGCGCGAAGAAAGCGACCGCGAAGAAGGCGACCGCGAAGAAGGCGCCGCGCGCGAAGGCCGCGCCGGCCGTGAAAAAGGCCACGCCGGCGCGCCGCCGCAAAGCGTGACCAGCGCACATCTCGCACGCTTTTTGCTCGCTGTTCCGGGCATCGCCCGTGGCGCTCGTGCGCCAGACTCGGGCCCAGCACCTCGCCTGCCCATGTCGTCCTTCTTCAACCACTCCAAGCGCCTGAGTTGCGGCGTCGTGATCATCAATCCGGCGCGCGAGCTGCTGCTGTGCCACGTCACCGGCCAGGACCACTGGGATCTGCCCAAGGGCGGCATCGACGTTGGTGAGACGCCGCTGCAGGCCGCGCTGCGCGAGACGCGCGAAGAATCGGGCCTGCGGCTCGACGCGGCCGAGTTGATCGAGCTCGGCTGCTTCGAGTACACGCAGAAGAAGAACCTGCATCTGTTCGCGGCCTGGCTGCCGCGCGTCGACGTGAAGGAGCTGCGCTGCGAGAGCCACTTCGTCGATCGCCGATCGGGCCGCGCGCTGCCCGAGATGGACGGCTTCGGCTGGTTCGCGTTCGAGCGCGCCGCGGCGCTGTGCACGCCGAAGATGGCGCAGGTGCTGGGCGGGCGCGTCGATCTGCCGGGCTTGTTCGAGCGCTTCGCGGCGCCCGCGCCGATGCTGGCCTGAGCGCTGCGCGGGGCACCATTGCAAAGGGCCGGTCGAGACCGGCCCTTCTCACGTCGGCGCGCCGATCAGCCCTTGACGTGGTGATGCCGGTGATGGCGATGATGATGATGGTGGTGGTGCCGATGGTGGCGGTGCTGCGCATGGCGCTGCACCGACGTTGCGCCGGGCTCGACGCGCGGTGCCTCGGCAGGGGCCTGCGCGAACGCGCCGGCGCTGAGCGCGCACAGCAGGGCGCCGATCGAGAGGGTCTTGGTGATCATGGTGTCGTGTCCCTTGGAACGTTGGCATCGGGGGTGCTCGACGCCTTGCAGCCGGCCCGGCGTCGCCAGGCTTGTGTGCACAACGGCGCGGCGCGGCGTGAGTTGACGTGAAGAAACGCAAACCCGGCGCGCCGGTCGCGAGTTCAAGCGTCGAACAGCCCCGGGCTGCCGCCGAGCGGCGCGCGTTCGATCTCGAGCAGGCGCAGCTTGGTGCGCGTGCCGCCGGGTGCCGAGAAGCCGCCGCTGCGGCCGTGCGCCGCGAGCACGCGGTGGCACGGCACGACGATCGCGAACGGGTTCGCGCCGAGCGCCTGGCCCACCGCGCGCGCCGCGTGCGGTTCGCCGAGCTGCTCGGCAAGCTCGCCGTAGGTGCGCGTGCAACCCGGGGCGATCGCGCGCGCGGCCTCGTAGACGCGGCGCTCGAACTTTGCTATGCCGCTCATGTCGAGCGCGAGATCAGTGAGGTCGTCGTGTGCGCCGTTCAGCAGCGCGACGATGCGCGCGATCGCGGCCTGCACGAACGGCGGCGGCGCGCTCTCGGTGGCCTCGGCGTGGCGGCGGCGCGCCCGCGCGCGCGTGGCCACGGCCGTGTCGCCGGGCAGCAGCACGCCGATGAGCGCATCGCCGCGCCACAGCACTCCACACGCGCCGAGCGGCGTGTCGAACAGCGCGAAGTGCGGCGGCGTGGTCGGCTCCATGGCGCTCAAGCTTGCCACACGCCGAAGCCGCGCTCGCGGAGCCAGATGCCGAGCTCGACCTCCATCTCGCACGCGCCGCGGTACGGCATCGGGTTGTAGACCTCGTAGAGCTGCGGCAGCAGGCGCAGGCCGAAGTCGCGCACGAAGCGGTTCGCCTGGATGCCGGCCTTGTGGCGGTCGAAGCGCAGATCGGGGTCGAGGCCGGTCATGCCGACGTAGACGAATGGCTGACCGAGCACGTGGTCGGGGTTGGCGTGGCGAAACGCCGGCACGTTCCACACCGTGTCGGCGAGTTCGACCACGTAGACGTGATAGTGGTGGCGGCGGATCATGCGAGGCGCGGGCGAGGGCCCATGCGCAACCCTACACTGACGCCGATGCTGCCACTCGACGACCCCACCGCCGCGTTCGTCGCGCGCTTCGAGCACGCGCTGGCCGACGGCGCGCTCGCGCGGCTCGTGCTGAGCCGCCCGCGCGTGGCCGGCGCCGATCTGCAGCGCGTCTCGGCGCGGCCGGTGCGGCTGAAGGGCGAGGATCGCGTCTCGTTCGTCCACACCCACGCCGCGCGCGACGTGACGAAGAACCTCGCGCCCGACGAAGCGGTCGCCGCGCTGCGCGCGCTGCTCGACGCCGAATTCAGCGACGCGCACCTCTTCACCGCCACCGGCGAGACGCGCTGGCGGCGCAGCCGCAAGGGCAAGACGACGCTGATCGACGCGAAGCACGCGCCGAGCGCATCGCTCGGCGCCGCGCCGGCGCCGCACGATCGCGAGAAGCAGCGCTTCGTTGCGCTCGATCGGCCGTTCCTCGCGGCGCTTGGTGTGGCCGACGCGCAGCAGCGCCTCGTCCCGGCGATGGCGCGCAAGTTCCGCCAGATCAACAAGTTCGTCGAGGTGCTCGACCACGCGCTCGCGTCGTCGAGCACGCTGCGCGAGACGGCACGGCTTGACGTGGTCGACTTCGGCAGCGGCAAAGGCTACCTGACGTTCGCGACGCACGACCACCTGCGCCACACGCTCGGCCGGCAGGCCCGCGTCACCGGCGTCGAGCTGCGGCCCGACATGGTCGCGCTGTGCAACGCGGCGGTCGCGCGGCTCGGCCTCGAGGGCCTGCACTTCGAGGAAGGCGACGTGAGCACCGTCGTGCCGCCGCGCATCGACGTGATGATCGCGCTGCACGCCTGCGACACCGCGACCGACCACGCGATCGCCAGCGGCGTGCGCGCCGGCGCCGCGCTGATCGTGTGCGCGCCGTGCTGCCACAAGGAGCTGCGCCCGCAGCTGCTGCAGCCCGCGCCGCTGCGGCCGATGCTGCGCCACGGCGTGCATCTCGGCCAGCAGGCCGAGATGCTGACGGATGCCCTGCGCGCGATGCTGCTCGACGCCTGCGGCTACGACACGCAGGTGTTCGAGTTCGTCGCGCTCGAGCACACGCAGAAGAACAAGATGATCCTGGCCGTGAAGCGCGCGGCCGCCGCCGGCACCGGTGCCGACGCGGCCTGGCGCGAGATCGACGACCTGAAGGCGTTCTACGGCGTGCGCGACCAGTGCCTCGAAACGCTGCTGCGCCGCCGCCGCGACGCCGCGGCCGTCTGACGAACACTCACATCGAAGGAATCCAACCATGAACGACGAGATGGCCGACCGCATTGCCGTGCGCGAGCTGGTCGAGAACTGGGCCGTGTGGCGCGACGCCGGCGACTGGGCACGCTTCGCCACCGTCTGGCACGACGACGGCGTGATGATGGCGACGTGGTTCCAGGGCCCGGCCGCCGAGTTCATCCGCGTCTCGAAAGAGGGCTGGGCCAAGGGCGTGAGCATCCTGCACTTCCTCGGCGGCAGCTCGGTCGAGCTGGCGGGCGACCGCGCGGTGGTGCAGACGAAGATGACGATCTCGCAGCGCGGCGAGGTCCACGGCGTGCTGTGCGACGTGGTGTGCACCGGCCGCTTCGTCGACTTCATCGAGCGCCGCGCCGGCCGCTGGGGCATGGTGCTGCGCCAGCCGATCTACGAGAAGGACCGCATCGACCCGGTCGACCCGGCCGCGCGGCTCCGGCTCGATCAGTCGGAACTCGCGGAGTTCCCGAAGGGCTATCGCCACCTCGCGTACATCCAGACGCTGGTCGGCTACACGGTCAAGCGCGACATGCCGCAGCTGACGGGGCCGGAGGTGGAGCGGCTGTACGCACGGGCGAAGTCTTGGTTGGGCGGCGGGTCGCTGTCGGACTGAACGTTCGCTGTCGGAGCGCGCCGAGAGCGACGGGTGACCGGCTCCGTTCATGTCCCCCGGCCAGGCTGCGCCTGCCCTCCTCCTTTACTTCACTGCGCCGGTCGCCCGCCGCTCCCGGCGTGGGCGCCACCGCTCGTGCTCGGCGAAGGCGGCTGTGGTGCTGTGTGGAGCGAAGTAAAGGAGGAGACCCGAGCGACCGCACGGGTCGGGGGACATGAGCGGAACACAGCGCCGCAGGCGCCTTCGCTCGCGCCCATCTGGCGAACGTCAGTGCGCCGCCACCCCGAGCAACCGATCCAGCAGCTCCGGCTGCGCCGACAAGGTCTCGCTCGCCCCCTGCCACGCGACTCGCCCGCGTTCGAGCACGACGCGAGCGTGAGCAGGGCGAGGCGGGTTCTGCGTTGCATGAATGAGTCTCCAGGGAGGAAGTGGGGCGCCCGCGGGCGAGCGATTGTGTCGCCGCGCCGCGCTGCTGCAGCGTGCCCGGACGGCAGGACTTACCCGCGCTGCTCGCGGAAGAAGCCGAGCTTCTCCTGCGCGACGCGGTCGGAGAACGAGAACAGCACGAGGTCGCTTGCGGCGTGCAGCGTGTACTTCATCCAGCCCGGCACGACGACCACGTCGTGCGGCGTCAGCGGGAAGGGTTGGTCGCCGACGCGCAGCTCGCCGCGGCCCTCGACGACGACGAAGATCGTGCTGTCGCTGCCGCGGTAGGGCTGCGTCGCAAAGCCCTCGGGCACGAGCCGGATCATCGTCGCCATCGTCGGCATCGCCCAGCCGCCGTCGAGCGGGTTGACGTAGCGCATCAGAAAGCCGAGGTGGGCGTCGGGCGCGCTCGAACGCGCCAGCGTGTGCAGCGCCTCGCGGGTGCGCTCGTACGGGTAGTTGAAGACCGGCGAGTTCAGCGACGCCGCGCGGTGGCCCACCGGCATCAGCCCCTGGCCGTAGCGCGCCAGCGCGTCGCCCTCGGGGCGCGTCAGCTCGGCGACCTCGTGCGCGTGCTCCTCGCGGAAGGTGCTGTTGAAGAAGCCGACGAGCGGGATGTCGAGGCCGTCGAGCCAGACCATCGGGCCGCTGCCGTCGTGGCCGTGGTGGTGGAACGTCCAGCTCGGCGTGATCACGAAATCGCCCGGCCGCATCGTCGTCTTCTCGCCGTCGACCGCGGTGTACGCGCCGCTGCCCTCGACGATGAAGCGCAGCGCGCTCTGGGTGTGGCGGTGCGCCGGCGCGACCTCGCCCGGCATGATCAGCTGCAGCCCGGCGTAGAGCGAATTCGTGATCTGCGAGCTGCCCTTCAGGCCCGGGTTTTCGAGGATCAGCACGCGGCGCTCGGCCTCTTTCGCGCTGATGTGCTCGGCCGATTCGAGCACGTAGGGCCGCACGTCGGCGTAGGCCCAGCGGTGCGGCACACCGACCGGCACGGGCTCGCCCGGCACCAGCGCCTTCAGGCGCGTCCACAGCGGCGCGAGGTGTTGCGTGTCGGCGCGGCCGTAGAAGGCCTCGCGTTGCTGCTGGAGCGTGTCGGTGCTCATTGGACCCTCACTTGCAGTGTGCCGAGGCCGTCGATGCCGCCGCGCATCGTCTGACCGCGCTCGACCTGACCGACGCCTTCGGGCGTGCCGGTGTAGATCAGGTCACCCGGTCGCAGCTCGAAGAAGCCCGACAGGTTCGCGATCACCTCGGGCACCGACCAGATCAACTTGTCGATATCGCTGCGCTGGCGGTCGGCGCCGTCGACCTGCACCCAGACCGCGCCGCGCACCGGGTGGCCGATCGACGCGGCCGTGTGGATCGGCGCGATCGGCGCCGATTCGTCGAACGCCTTGCCGAGTTCCCACGGGCGGCCCTTGTCGCGCGCCGCGAGCTGCAGGTCGCGGCGCGTCATGTCGAGGCCGACCGCGTAGCCGAAGACGTGCTCGTTGGCGCGCTCGACAGGAATGTCGCGCCCGGCCGTGCCGATCGCGGCGACGAGCTCGATCTCGTGCTGGAAGTCGCTGCTTTTCGGCGGGTACGCGATCGTCACGGTCTCGCCCGGCGGGACGACGACGAGCGCGTCGGCCGGCTTGCAGAAGAAGAACGGCGGCTCGCGATCCGGGTCGAAGCCCATCTCGCGCGCGTGCGCCGCGTAGTTGCGGCCGACGCAGTAGATGCGCCGCACCGGGAACTGCGCGCCGCTGCCGGCGATCGGGACGGCGACCGTGGGTTCGGGATCGAAGGCGTAGGTCATCGCGAGTTCCAAGAGAAGTGATTCAGGCGGCCAGGCAGCTCTCGACGCGCCAGCCGTAGAGCCACTCGAGTGCATCGTAGAAGCGCTCGGGCGGGCGGTCTTTCCAGAGGTCATTGCGCACCAGCCGCTCGACGCCCTTGGCGTGGAAGATCCGGCCCATCTCGCGCGCCGACAGCACGACGCGCGCGGTGCGTGCGACGCGCGAGCGCTGGTAGTGCGCGAACGCGGCGCCGAAATCGTTGTCGTGCACGCGCAGCGCCGCGCCGAGCGTGACCGCATCTTCGAGCGCCATGCACGCGCCCTGCGCGAGGTATTGCAAGGTCGGATGCGCGGCGTCGCCGAGCAGCGTGACGCGCCCGCCAGGGCCGAAGGTCCACTCGCCGATCGGGTCGCGGTCGGCCGTGGCCCAGCGCTTCCAGCGCTTCGGCAGCTCGATCAGCTGGCGCGCGCGCGGGCAGACGCCCTCGAAGTAGCTCTGCACCTCTTCGGCCGAGCCTTCGGTGACGCTCCATTGCTCGGCCTGCCGGCTGTGGAACGTGACGACGACGTTGTACTGCTCGCCGCCGCGCAGCGGGTAGTGCACCAGGTGGCAGTTCGGCCCGACCCAGATGCTCGCGGCGTTCCAGCGCAGATCGGCCGGGAAATCGTCGCGCTCGACGACGGCGCGGTAGACCACGTGGCCCGAGACGCGTGCCGCGTCGCCGACGAACTGCGCGCGCACCGCCGACTTCACGCCATCGGCGCCGATCAGCGCCTGGCCGCGGTGCCGCCCGCCGCGCGCATCGACGACGCTGACGCCCGCGTCATCGGCCTCGACGTGCGCGACCGGGGTCGACGTGCGCACCTCGATGCGGCCGGTCGCGAGCGCGGCCTCGTGCAGCGTGCGGTGCACGTCGGCGCGGTGGATCACCGCATACGGGTTGCCGAAGCGCGCGCGAAACGTGGTGCCGACCGGGATGCGGCCGACCAGCGATTCGTCGAGCGCGTCGTGCATCACCATCTCGTCGGTGTAGACCGCGCGGCTGCGCGCCTGCGGGCCGATGCCGAGCGCGTCGAACGCGGCGAACGCGTTAGGCCCCAGCTGGATGCCGGCGCCGATCTCGCCGATCTCGGCGGCCTGCTCGAGCACCGTCACGCGCAAGCCGCGGCGCGTCAGCGCCAGCGCGGCGGCCAGGCCGCCGATGCCGCCGCCGGCGACGAGCACGGGCAACGAGGGATCGGAAGTGCTCAACGGCTATTCATCAGTGTACGGACGATAAGTGTAGTGATAAGCTGGCCGGGCGCATCAAGGGTTAACCCGAAACCGGGCGGGGAGCGAATGTGACGACGAAGACGGCGAACGCCGCGGCGGCGGTGGATCTGGACAACCTGCCCGGCCACTACATCCGCCGCCTGCAGCAGATCGCGGTGGCGATCTTCCTGCAGGAAACCGAGGCGCACGGCGTCACGCCGGTGCAGTACGCGACGCTGCAGGCGGTGGCCGACACGCCCGGCATCGACCAGCGCACGCTCGCGCGCACGATCGGCCTCGACACCTCGACGATCGCCGGCGTGATCGACCGGCTCGAGGCGCGGGGCCTGCTGGCGCGCGGCGCCTCGCCCGACGACCGGCGCGTGCGCCTGCTGACGCTCAGCGCCGCCGGCCGGCGCGCGCTCGCCGCGCTCGTGCCCGACATGCTGCGCGCGCAGCAGCGCATCCTCGCGCCGCTGCCGAAGGCCGAGCGCGCCGAGTTCATGCGCATGCTGCACGCGCTGGTGACGGCGAACAACGAACTCAGCCGCGCGCCGCGCGACGGCTGAGCGACGGCGCTTCTACGCGGCGGGCGGCGCGTCGGCGGGCGTGCGGCGCCCGAACATCCCCCAGCCCTGCATCGTCAGCACGACCGCGTCGTGCTGGTTCAGCACCTCCCACTTCGACAGCACCAGGCCGACCGTCGGCCGGCTCGCCATCGGCCGGGTCTCGAGCGTGGTCAGGCGCACGTGCAGCGTGTCGCCGGGGAAGACCGGGTGGGTCCAGCGCAGGCTGTCGATGCCGGGCGAGCC